>NZ_CAMPYN010000009.1 GCF_946998255.1 uncultured Helcococcus sp.
TAATATAGAAAATAAAAAAATTAGAGATCTTGAAGAAACATATTACAAGGCTGTAAAAAAAGAAAGTTTCTACAAAGATTATGTAGATTTGACATATGATGCTGAATTAGAACATCTAATAGCTGAAAGAGAAGTCATGCATATCCCAGGAATAATTTCTCATGATAAAGATCTACATGAACAACTAAAAGAAAGATCTGCTCAGTTAGCAAATATAAGCCAAAGTGAAATAGACCAAGCTAACAAAGAAATTGCAGCAAAAACAAATATTAGAAAAGAACAACTTGATGCAGAATTGAAAGAATTAGATAGTAAATTTAGGAAAAAAATTATATCTAAAACTGCATTAAAAACTGAGAAAAAGGCTAAAAAGAGAGCTGCTGATGATGATATAAAATCATATTCATACCTCAATAAAAAGACAGCTTATGAAGAAGATATTAAAAATATCAAACATAGAATTAAGATGGATTTTAAATCAGGAATAAATGTTTTAGAATCTGACAAATCTGATATAAGAAGAAAAACTCCTATTGAAGTAGATAAAACCAAGCCACTTATCTCATATGCAACTGCATTGATTCCAGGTTTAGGACAATTATTAAATAAACAATATATGAAAGCTATTTTCTTCTTTATAGGGACATTATTTATATATTTAGTATCCATTCCTTATGCACTAGGATATGGAAACTACCAAGGTGAAGGTATACAAGGACTTATAAGTCTAGCCCAAGGTGGCGGTAGATTAGATAGGTCAGTTATCTTCTTAATTGAAGGTATCATAGCTATTATGTTACTTGTAATCGCTCTTGTTATATTTTATATTTCCTTTAAAGATGTAAATACAGTTGAAAAAGGGCTTATTAAAGGTATAAGAAGAAAAGAATGGTTTGAAACCAAACAAAGTATATCAACAGATGGTTTCCCATACTTAGTAATCTCACCAGCTGCTATCGTAACTATGTTTATAGTTTTAGTACCAATTATTACAACTGTATTCTTGTCATTTACAAACTATGATCCTAACCACCAATCTAAATTCCAATGGATAGGATTAGGCAACTACGCTACCCTATTTAGAGGTGAAGGTGTTGCCGGTATGGCTTTCTGGCCAATAGTTTTATGGACACTAATATGGACCTTTGGCGCAACAACTTTAGCTATAGCAATAGGATTTATCTTATCCTTGATTGCTAACCAAGAAAGAATTAGATTCAAAGGATTCTTTAGAACTATCTACCTACTACCATGGGCAGTACCTGCCTTTATTACAATAATGTTTTTCTCACAAATGTTCGCAAGTAATGGACCTTTAACAGGCCTTATAAAATCAGTATTTGGAGATACAATATTTGGTATGCCAGTAGATATTAAAAATAATACTATACAAACAAGAGCAATCTTGATGCTATTACAAGGTTGGTTAGGATCAGCTTATATATTCTTACTAACTACAGGTATCTTACAATCTATACCTAAAGACCTATATGAAGCTGCAGAAATTGATGGAGCAACAGGCTTCCAACAAACACTAAAGATTACTATACCTCTTGTATTGTATCAAACAGGTCCCCTATTAATTGGACAGTATACATTTAACTTTAACAACTTCTCAATTATTCACCTATTCAACGGTGGTGGACCATTCTTACCAAGTACTTACGGTAACGTTGCAGGATCTACAGATATTTTAATTTCCTATATTTATAAATTGACTATAGGAAACAACTACCAAGCTTTAGGTGCTGCTGTAACTATGATTGTATCCTTAACATTGATGTTTGTTACCTTCTTAGGTATGAGAGACATGAAAGCATTTAAGGAGGATTAAGATGTTTAAGAAGAAAAATAAAAATAAAGACTTATATTTATCTGATAAGCAACCTCTAAACACAGCCGGAAAAATTATGTTGGCTATATCCTATATAATACTTTTAGTTTGGGCTGTAGTTATCATATTCCCACTAGGAATAATGGTTTTATCAAGTTTTAATGGTAACCAAAGTGCATATATATCACTTTCAAGTGAATTTGCCTTTTCCTTAAAACACTTTGAATATTTGTTTAAAGAAACAAACTTCCTATTATGGACAAAAAATACCATTATAATAGCTATAATTTCTACCCTATTGACTCTTACAATAGTTTCCTTTACAGGATATGCCTATTCAAGATATAGATTCAAGGGTAAAAAGATGAGTTTAATGGGAATAATGCTTATTCAAATCATACCTACTTTTGCAGGTATTACAGCCTACTACGCCCTACACACAATCATCTCTGGTATAGTTCCAAGTTTTTCAAGGACTGCCATGTTGATAATGATTTATGCTGGTGGTGGTATTGCTGGTAATACATTTATTCTAAAGGGATATATTGACTCAATCTCAAAAGAACTAGATGAAGCTGCAAAGATAGATGGATGTTCAAACTTCCAAGTTTATAAATTGATAATTATGCCTATAGCAAGACCTATGCTAGCAATTATAGCCTTATGGTCCTTCATCGGCCCATTCATGGACTATATGCTACCAGCAATCTTGCTAACAAGTAATGAAGATTATACTTTAGCCACTGGATTACAAACATTGATAAGTGATGTTAGAAATATGCACCAACCAGTATTTGCTGCTGGTGGTTTATTGACAGCTTTACCAATTGTAATACTATTTACAAGCTTACAAAAAGAATTAGTATCTGGTTTAAGTTCTGGTTCAGTTAAGGGTTAGGAGGAAAGATGAAAGTTACAATGGAAAACCTCGGTAAAAAATACGAGGGAAGAGAAAATTTCACACTTAGAAATATTAATTTAGAAATAGAAGACCAAGAATTTTTAGTTATATTAGGACCATCAGGTTGTGGTAAGTCCACCCTATTACGTATGATAGCTGGTCTTAACTCAATCACAGAAGGTGAGCTATACTTCGGTGGTAAACTAATGAACAAGGTACAACCAAAAGATAGAGATATAGCTATGGTATTCCAATCATATGCTTTATATCCTCACTTAACAGTATATGATAACATGGCCTTTTCATTAAAAATGCAAAAGGAAAGAAAAGAAGTTATACACCAAAAGGTTATGGAAGCAGCAGAAGTACTTCAATTAGAAGACTACCTATATTCTAAACCTTCAGATATATCTGGTGGACAAAGACAAAGGGTTGCTCTTGGACGTGCTATGGTTAGAAAACCTGGAGTTTTCTTGATGGACGAACCTCTATCAAACCTTGATGCTAAACTTAGAGAACACATGAGAGTTGAGCTAGTTAGACTTCACAAACAATTAGGTACAACTTCAATATATGTTACCCACGACCAAACTGAAGCTATGACAATGGCTGACAAGATTTTACTTTTAGACGGTGGTGAAATCCAACAATTTGGTACACCTAATGAATTTTATAATACTCCTGCAAACTTATTTGTTGCTAAATTTATAGGTTCACCTACAATGAATATCTTTGAGGGTGTTTACCAAAATGGAAGATTCGTTTCAGACAATGGAGCAATTGACATTGAACCAAAGGATGCTGATAAAGAGTTATTAAATGCCCATGAAGGTAAAAAAGTTTATCTAGGTATTAGACCAGAAAGATTATTAGCAGGAAGTAAAGAAAATAGTTTCAAAGGTAGAATTGACGTTATAGAAATGCTTGGTAAAGAACAAGTACTTTATGTTAAACTTGATGATGATAAAGAAGTTATCATTTCTCAACCAGGTCACTATAAATATGAAATTGATGAAATCCATGATTTTGAATTTGATTTAGATGCCCTACATTTCTTTAATGGTGAAACAACAAAGAGAATAAATTAGGTATCTCATGAATAGCAAAGTTACAATCAAGGATATAGCTTACTTATCAGGTGTTAGTATATCAACTGTATCTAGAGTTGTTTCTGGCAAGAAAAATGTAAATGAGATTACGAGAAAAAAAGTCCAGGATGTTATTAAAAAGACTGGATATGAACCTAACTACACAGCAAGGGCCTTGGCTACTAAAAACACCAATACCATTGCTGTGGTACTAGATAGGACTCCTAAACAGTCCTTTACAAACTCTTTCTATATCGAAGCCTTAGAAGCCATTAGTTATGAATTAAACCTACATGGTAAAGATATGCTCTTGGTATTCTCTTCAAATAATATAAAAAAAGAAGACAATAAGGTGAAACAACTGATACAAACTAATAAAATAGATGGAGTAATAAAACTTTCTGTACACCAGGAAGATCAGACTCTCCAATATCTAGTCGAAACTTCAACACCTACTGTAATCATCGGTAGACATGATAATAAAAACATTTTAAGTGTCAACAACAACAATGTTGAAGCCATGGAAATGGCTGTGGATGAGCTAATAAATAAGGGCAATAAAAAAATAGCTTTAGTTACAGGAAATAAAGATTTGACTGTAACCATCGACAGAATGGAAGGATATAAAAAATCACTATTAAGGAATAACTTAACTTTTTCTAAAGACGACATTTATTCAGTAAACTTTGATATAGATGACGCTTATAATATAGCTGATGAAATATTCAAAAAGGACTATGATGCTATTGCAACTACCGATGACCTCATAGCCTTTGGTATTTCAAAAAGAGCTAAGGAAGTTAATAAGATTTATGATATACTTACATTTAACAACACACTTTTGGCAGAACTAAGTGAGCTACCATTAATAATTGTAGATATCAACCCTGCCGAAATCGGAAAAAAATCCGTAGAATTATTATTGGATACTGCACCAATTGAAAAACAAGTAATAGTAAATACTAAAATTATATAGGAGTAAATATGACAGAAGAATATAATTACCAGAAAATTAATGAGAATAGGTATTCTGGGGTTCTAATGCACATATCTTCCCTACCAGGTCCTTATGGAATCGGTAGTTTAGGCGAAAACGCTAGAAGATTTGTAGATTTTCTTGTTGAATCTGGACAAAGCTATTGGCAACTTTTACCTGTTGGTCCAACCAGCTATGGTGACAGTCCATATCAATCTTTTTCAACCTTTGCTGGAAACCCATATTTCATAGATATAGATTACCTAATCAATGATGGTCTATTGACATATGAAGATGTAAAACATATGAATGAAAATGTAGACATTTCTTCAGTTGATTACGGTAGAATCTACCATGAAAGATACCCAGTTTTAAGAAAGGCTTTTGAAAAATTTGATTTAGAATCAAAAGATTATGGACATTTCAAAACTCAAGAAGCTTTTTGGTTAGATGACTATACTCAATTTATGGCATTGAAAGACTACCATGATGGTATATCTTGGATTCAATGGGATGATAAATACAAACTTAGAGATCCTAAGGCTATGAAAAAGTTCATTAAAGACCATAAGGAAGAAATAGAATTCCATTCATTCTTACAATACCTATTTTTCAGACAATGGGAAGCACTTAAAGACTACACCCATGGTAAAAATATTGAAATGATTGGAGATATACCTATCTATGTAGCTGAAGATTCAGCAGATGTTTGGGCAAATCCAGACCTATTTGTACTAAACCCTGACCTATCACCAAAAGAAGTTGGTGGAGTTCCACCAGACGATTTCTCAGATGATGGACAATTATGGGGAAATCCTGTTTATGATTGGAAGGCAAATAAGAAAGAAAATTATAAATGGTGGATAGAAAGAATCAGAGCATCATTTAAGTTGTTCGACATGATTAGAATAGACCACTTTAGAGGTTTTGATTCATATTGGTCAATACCTGCAGGTAGCGAAAATGCAGCTCCTGGTAGGTGGGTTGAAGGTCCTAAGTATGACTTATTTAGAGTTGTAAAAGAAGAGCTAGGTGATATGCCAATCATCGCAGAAGACCTTGGATTCATGACTAAGGGAGTTTATGACCTTAGAGAAAAAACTGGATTCCCAGGAATGAAAATTTTAGAGTTTGCTTTCAATGAAGAAATGAATAGTGAACACATACCTCACAACCATGATACAAATTATGTTGTTTATCCAGGTACTCATGATAATGAAACAATCACTGGATGGTTTAAGTCAGTAGACCCTGCTACCCTACAAAGGGCAGTTGAATACTGTGGCTTGCAAGGTGACGAAGGTTATAACTGGGGTATAATTAGAACTTGTATGAACTCAGTAGCAAACTGGGCTATATTCCAACTACAAGATATCCTAGACCTTGATAACCATGCAAGGATGAATGTGCCAAACACTCTAGGTACAAACTGGAAGTGGAGAGCTACAGAAATACCTGCAGACTATATAAAAGATAAATTATATAGGTATACCAAAAATGGTGCTAGATTAAATAAACACAACAAATAAAAGCAAAAAGACCTTAGATTTAATCTAAGGTCTTTATTTTTTATAATTTTATTCTTTCAACTTCTATATTATCTTTTGATATATCCATGATTACATAGGATTCATACTCACCACCACGGTCATAGCCGGCAGATCCAGGATTCAATATTATTAATCCATCCTCTTCCCTATAGTCATAAACATGGGTATGGCCATAGAAAACCATATCAGCCTCTGCTTCTTTGGCGGCATAAATTAAGTTAGTATTTGACCATCCAACTCTTTCAAGATGACCATGAGTCAATAGTATTTTATGACTTTCAAGTCTTATGAGCATTTTCCATGGGGTATTTTCATCATAATAATCATTATTCCCCCTAACTACATGCATAGGAAGGCCAGTTTTTTCATGAATTAATTTAGCATCACTAACCATATCACCTAGATGAATAAGTAATTCTATATCATCCCTTAGCAATAAATCACTTATTACTTGGTCGCATCTTCCATGGGTATCAGAAACAATAGCTATTTTCATTTGATTTCCTCCAATAAAACTTTTAGTTTATCTAAGGCTCTTCTCCTATGGTTTACAGATAACCTTTCTTGGTCACTAGCTTGGGCTAGGGTCTTATCTAATGACTTTATTATGAATATAGGATTGTATCCAAATTTATTTTCATGACCAAGCCTTTCAAAACTTATATAGCCTTCAAGTTCACCTTCAAGATAATGGTCTTTTCCATTCTCATCAATAAAGCATAGGACTGTAATAAATCTTGCTGTCCTTTTATCTAAGTCCTTTATATCACTTAAGTCTTTTAATAATTTATCATTATTATCTTCGTAGCTTGCATTTTCACCTGCATATCTTGCAGAATAAATGCCTGGTTTGCCATTTAAGGCATCTACAAATAACCCTGTATCATCTGCTAGGACAGGCTTTTTAAATCGATCATATAAGCTTTTAGCCTTGATATAGGCGTTTTCTTTTAGGCTGCTACCTGTCTCCTCTACATCAAAATCTTCAATGTCCAGGTCTTTTTTACTTAATAAGCAATATTGGTCACCAAGGATATTTTGTATTTCATATATTTTATCTTTATTGGAGGTTGAAAGTATTATTTCCATTATTATCTCTTTTCTAGTTCCTCTGCTATAAGTTTATTAGCCTCTTGTGGTTTTGCCTTACCTTGTGATTTCTTCATTACTTGTCCTACTAAAAATCCTAAGGCTCTACCCTTACCATCCTTGAAGTCAGCTATTGATTGTGGGTTTTCATCAAGTACTTCATTTACAAGTTTTATCAAGAAATCAGGGTCATTTATTTGTTCTAAGCCCTTGTCTTTCATCACTTGTTCTGGATCTTCATTTGTTTCAAATATTTGTCTAAAAATCTTTTTAGCAGAGTTATTTGATGTTCTTTCATCTTTAACAAGTTTCAATAATTTAATAAAGTTCTCATTTGATAGCTTAATTTCACTAACACTTATTTCGTGTTCCTTAGTTCTTCTTAAGGTTTCAGTTAAAATCCAGTTTGCTATTAATTCTGGTTCATTGAAGAGGCTTAATAAGTCTTCATAATAATGTGACACTTCCTTATCTTTAGATAAGACATTTGCATCATAATCATTTAGACCATATTCTTTCATGTATCTCTTCTTCTTGTCTCCAGGTAATTCTGGAATAGAATCTTTTATTTCAGCTATAAATTCGTCAGATAAATTCAACCTTGGTAGGTCTGCATCTACTGTAAACCTATAGTCATTTTCTTCGTCTTTCTTTCTCATTAAAATTGTTGATTCTGAAGCTTCATCCCATCTTCTTGTTTCTTTGCTTGAAGTCTCGCCATTTTCTAAGGCTTTCTTTTGTCTTTCTTCTTCATGTAAGATTGCTCTTTCAACAGCCCTAAATGAGTTTAAGTTTTTAACTTCAACTATAGCATGCTTATTTCCTTGGTCATCTACAACATTGACGTTAACGTCACATCTTAAAGAACCTTCTTCCATCTTAACATCTGAAGAACCAATATATTTTAATCTTTCTCTTAGGCCTTCTAAGAAAGTTTTTGCTTCTTCAGCTGATGCTAGGTCAGGTTCTGTAACAATTTCAATAAGTGGCACACCAGCCCTATTATAGTCAAGTAAACTATTTCCACCTTCTGTATGGGTAGATTTACCAGTATCCTCTTCTACGTGGATTCTTTGGATTCTTATCTTTTTAGATTCACCATTTGATTCTATTTCTAGGTATCCATGTTCTGCAAAAGGTTCATCTTGTTGGGTAATTTGATAGCCCTTGGTTAAGTCTGGATAAAAGTATTTTTTTCTATCGAATTTCATTGTTTGTCTAATTTCACAATCAAAGGCTAAACCAGCTTTTACAGCTAGTTTAATAGCATTCTCATTCACCCTTGGAAGTGTACCAGGATGTCCCAAGCATGTTGGACAAACTAGTGTGTTTGGTGCAGCACCGAATTCATTTTTACATGAGCAGAACATTTTGCTAGCTGTAGCTAGTTCCGCATGAATTTCTAATCCTATTATTGTTTTCATTATAATAATCCTTCTATTTCTTCAGCTATATCTAGTAATCTTAAATCGTCATTTCTTTTTCCAATTATTTGTAAGGATCCTATTTGATCATCTTTCATTGGAATAGAAATTGCAGGCAAGTTTGATAAGTTTGTAATTGTATTGAACAAGCCTGAATCAAAGGATGCATTTGCATCTTGACTAGTTTCCCCTACCTTTTTAGCTTTTAATGTAGTTGTTGGAGATAAGATTACATCATATTCATCCAATAAGTCATCCATTTGCTTTTTAACTAGCTGTCTTACTTGCATAGCTTTTTTATAATATACTTGGTTATTATCTTTTGAAGCAAAGAAGTTACCTAGTGCTAATCTTCTTTTTACTTCTTCACCAAAGTTTTCAGTCCTATTTTGGATATAGAAATCGTCAGTATTTTCATAGTCAGAAACAGATTCTCCATATCTTAGACCATCTATCCTAGCCATATTAGCTTCAACTTCAATAGACATTATAACTGTATAGGCAGAATTGATGTACTCCAGGTAGTCAACATCTACTGTTTCTATTTGACCAAATTCTGTTTCAAGTTTTTCAACACTTTCATTGAATGACTTTAATATATCTGGATCTACCTTATATTCATCTCTTAAATTGAATTTAGCTATTCTTAATTTTTCATTTTTTTCCTTATTATTTTCAAAGTCTAGACTTGTAAAATCATTTTCTGATTTGCCTCTTATTTGGTCGAATAGGGTTTTAACATCGGAAACATTTTTAGCCATTATTCCTACCCTATCCAAAGAATTTGACATAGATATAACTCCATATCTTGAAATTGCACCATAGGAAGGGGCAAAGCCAACTATATGACAAAAATCAGCTGGGTTTCTTGATGATCCACCTGTATCTGTACCTAAAGAGACTATAGCTTCATCAGCTGCTACGGCTGCTGCAGATCCACCAGAAGAACCTCCTGGTGTTAAACTTGGATCATATGGGTTTATGGTTGTTTCATAATGTGATGTTTCAGAAGATGAACCCATTGCAAATTCGTCCATATTTGTCTTACCTATCAAAATATAATCGCTAAGATTTAATTTTTCAATTAAATCAGCATTATATATTGGCACATAATTCGATAAAGACTTAGATCCTGCTGTTGTCTTTAGTCCTTTAGTTAATATGTTGTCTTTAATTGCTACAGGCACACCAAACAAAGGACTTAGTTCTTTGACATCCTTAAGTTTTTCATCTAGTTTCTTCGCTTTATCTAAAGCTGCTTCTTCATTTAAGCTTATATAAGCATGGTAATTATTTGTCTTTATATTTTCAAAGACAGACTTTATATAAGCTTCTACTGTTAATTCTTTATTTAAATATTTTTTATGTAATTCTTTAATATTCATAAGCCACCTAGTCTTCCATTATATTATCTAGTTTAAAGTAGCCATATTCTCTATGGTCTGTATTTGAAAATATTTCTTCTCTGTTTGTTGATTCTTTAACTTCATCAGGACGTAGTGGAGATGATAGTTCTGAAGTTATTTCAAAATATTCTTCACCTTCTACCTGTAAGTCTAATAAGTTATTTACTGAATTTACAACACTTTCAAATTTTTCAATTTGAATTTGTTTTTCATTTTCATCTTGGGGCAGATTTAAAAATGCCCTTTCATAATATCTTTTTGCATCCATTATTCTAATCCTTCTAAAAATTTCATTAGTTCTTGATCTTGGTATATTTTTATACCTAGCTCTTGGGCCTTTGTCAATTTAGAGCCTGCCTTTTCACCGGCTAATAATATATCTGTGTTTTTTGATACAGCAGATGTAACTTTAGCTCCCATATTTTTAAGCTTAGCTTCTATCTCTTTTCTATTATACCCTTCTATAGAGCCTGTAACAACGATTGTTAGACCATCTAATTCATCAGACTTGTCTATATTAGAATCTTCAAATTCTATACCCTTGGATAATAGTTTTTCTAAGGCAACTTCTATATGAGATTCATTAAAGAAATCAATAATTCCCCTAGCTGTAATATGACCGATATCTTCAACTTCTAACAAGTCTTCAACTTTGGCATTTCTTATTTTATCCAAAGTCCCAAAGTGTTCAACCAGGTCTTGGGAAGTTTTTATTCCTACATTTGGTATTCCTAAAGCGTATATAAAAGATTCAAGTTTCACATGCTTAGAATTTTCTATAGCTGTAAGAAGGTTATTAATTTTTTTATCTTTGAAACCTTCTAGTTTTGCTAAGTCTTCTTCATTTAATTCATAAAGGTCATCCAATTCTTTTATATCTAAAACATTTATTAGTTGGTCTACAGTTTTGTCAGACAAACCTTCTATATCCATGGCTTCTCTTGAAGCGAAATGTGTAAGTCTCGCATTTAATTGAGGCTTACAATTTAGAGAATTTGGACAATATATGTGGACAGTATCATAAAACAATTCACTATGGCAATATGGACATACTTTTGGTTTTTCAATTTCTTCTGTTTGTATGGCCTCATCCTCTACAGCTGTAAGTATTTCTGGTATTACATCATTCGACCTTCTTATAAGCACCATAGAACCTAGTTTTACCTTTTTTCTTTTTATGTCATCATAGTTATTTAGGGTTGCCCTTGAAACGGTTACCCCATCTATATCTACTGGGTCTAATATAGCAACTGGAGTTACCTTGCCGGTCCTACCAACATTCCATTCTACATCTAGCAGTTTTGTTAAATATTGGTCCGCTTCATATTTGTAGGCTATAGCCCATCTTGGGAACTTATTTGTATAGCCTAAAGCTTCTCTGGTTGCAAAGTCATTGATTTTTATAACTACTCCATCTGTTAAAACATCTATACGTTTTCTAAGGTCAGCAATCTCTTCTATGACTCCTATAAGGTCCTTATAATTATCTATCTTTTTTACAAAAGGATAGGTATTGAACTTATTTTCTTTTAGAAATTCTATAACCTCTTCTTGGCTATCTACAATATTTTCTTCCATATAGCCGATATTATAGATATAGGCATCCAGATTTCTTTTTTTAGTAATAGCTGGGTCCAGGTTTCTTAAGGCTCCCGCTGCAGCATTTCTAGCATTTTTAAGCTGGTCTACATTTTCCTTGTTATATTTTTCTAGGGCTGACAAAGGCATGATTCCTTCACCAGATACTTCTATAAGTCCCTTATAATCAATCTTTCTCGGAATAGTTTTTATAGTTTTTACTTGCTCTAAAATCTCTTCACCAATTGTGCCAGTTCCTCTAGTAGCAGCATTTATAAGCTCTCCATTGTTATAAGTCAAATTAATTGTTAAACCATCAAATTTTAATTCAACAATGTATTCAAGCTTAGGTAAGTTTTCGTCATGACTCTGATTATAGGAAAGTCTAAGTCTTTCTACCCTATCTATCCAGTCTGATAATTCTTCATATGATTGGGCCTTGTCTAATGAATATAATCTTCCCAAGTGTTCGTGTTTGGTGAACTTTTCAAGTATCTGTCCACCTACTTCCTGGGTTGGTGACCCATCTAAGATAGTATTAGTTTCTTTCTCCAAGTCCCTTAACTCTTGGTATAAGGCGTCATATTCTTTATCACTAACTAAAGGCTTATCTAGAGTGTAGTAATGATAGTTTAATTCTTTAATTTTATTGATTAATTCTGTCATTCTCTCCATATTTTTCACCTATAACTTTTTTAATTTTGCTAGTTTGGCATTTAGTCTTTTTAATCCTGATTTATCAAAATTGACTAAAAGTTCATCTCCATTATCTTTTCGTTCAACGGAGATTACCATACCTTGACCAAATTTCTTGTGGTCGACCTTGTCACCAATATTGAAATCCATTTGTAAGTTGTCTTCAAATCTTTTCTTTTTCTCTTGGATTTCTTGTCTGATTCTTTCTCTTTTAGCTTCAAAACTATCGAATTGATCAAAGTAAGTATTGGCTGATGAGAAACTATCATTTACTTGGGCTTTTTCTTCATCAAGATGACTATATATTTCATCTATAAACCTTGATCTTTTAGTGTAGGCTCTTTTACCAAAGACTGTCCTACTTGCAGCAGATGAAACAAATAATCTTTCTTTGGCTCTGGTAACAGCAACGTAGGCCAATCTTCTTTCCTCTTCTAATCCACCTTCTTCCATAGTTCTTAGAGATGGGAATAGGCCTTCCTCCATACCTGTTAAAAAGACTACATCATATTCTAGTCCTTTGGCTGAATGGATAGTCATAAGGCTAATTGCCCTATCATTTTCTTCTGTTTTATCAACATCAGATAACAAGTTTACATTTTGAAGGTAATCATATAGTGTTGCTTCTTCATTTCTTCTTTCAAATTCTTGAACAGCATCAGTCAAGGCTGACAAGTTTTCTATTTTTGACTTATCTTCAATTCTCTTTGAATCTTCTAGCATTTTTTTATAGCCAGATTTTTCATAAACATCTAATAGCAGATCTGTAACCAAGTAATTGTCAACATTTTGGATGAATTCCATTATAGTATCGGCAAAGTTTCTAAGTTTACTGATGGTTGCTTTAGATAAACTATCTTTTAGACCATCGCTATATATAGAATCAAACATTGATTCGCCATTATTATTTGCATAAAATTCTAACTTAGATAAGGTGGTATCACCTATGCCCCTTTTAGGAGTATTTACAACTCTTTTTAATGCCACATTATCATCTGGGTTAGCTATTAAGGCTAAGTAGGCAATTATGTCCTTAACTTCTTTCCTATCATAGAATTTTAAGCCACCAATAATCTTATGGTTTATATGGTTTTGCATAAGTTTTTCTTCTAAAACCCTAGACTGGGCATTGGTCCTATAAAGGATGGCCATCTCATTTAAGTCATAACCGGCATTTGCCATTTGTTGGATTTTTAGTACTAAATCCTCTGCTTCATCATATTCTGTTGCTGAATTTCTATAGACTATTGGAAACTCTTTTTTATTGGCAGTCCATAAGTTTTTATCTTTTCTTTCTAGGTTGTTAGCTATTAAGTCATTGGCAGCATCCAAAATCTTATTTGTAGACCTATAATTTTGCTCTAAAAGAATTACTCTGGCATCTTTATAGTCTTCTTCAAAGTTTAAGATATTGCTTATATCTGCCCCCCTCCATGAATATATGGATTGGTCACTGTCCCCAACAACACATATATTTTTGTATTTCTTGGTAAATAATCTAATCAACCTGTATTGAGCTTGGTTGGTGTCTTGGTATTCATCCACAAAAATATATTTAAATTTTCTAGCATAGAAATCCCTGGTTTCCTGGTCTTTTTCAAGTAATTCTATGGTCTTCAATATCAAGTCATCAAAGTCCAGGGCATTGTTTATTTTTTTTCTTTTCTCATATACTTTATATATTTCAGCAATATTTCTTTGCCTTTCATAAAATGCATTTTCAGCACTTTCTTCCGGAGAAATAAATTTATTTTTATTATCAGAAATAACTGCTATTACTTCTCTGATTGGTGTGTACTTTTCATCAATTCTCAAATCTTTCATGATATCTTTCACTAAAGACCTACTATCTGTAGTATCGTAAATTGAAAAAGTGTTTTTATAACCTAGCTTATCTATGTTTCTTCTTAAAATCCTAGAACATATGGAATGGAAGGTCCCAATCCACATGTGGTCAACTTCTTTATTTAAAAGGTCAGCAACTCTTTCTTTCATTTCATTTGCTGCCTTGTTTGTAAAGGTAAAGGCTAATATATCAAATTCATCAGCTTTTCCCTTTTCTAAAAGATAGGCTATTTTCCTTGTTAAAACAGATGTTTTACCTGATCCTGCTCCTGCTAAAATAAGCAAGGGACCGTCTGTATGTAAAACAGCTTCCTTTTGTTCTTTATTTAATCCTTTTAATAAGTCTGACATATTATCCTTTCCTTAAACCTAGATTTGGATATACATTTATATCTAAATCATCAGGTCCAAATTCTTTATAGTTGTAGTACCCCGCACAAGCAATCATGGCTGCATTGTCAGTAGACAAGGATAAAGGTGGAAAATAAGTTTTTACACCAAGTTCTGACATTTCTTTTTCTAATCTTTCCCTTAGTGGTTTATTTGCTGCTACTCCACCTGATAAGACAAATTTATCTCTACCCAATTCTTTTACTAGCCTTACTGATTTTTCTACCAATACATCCAAAACAGCTTCTTGGAATGAAGCTGCAGTATCATAAATATCTATTTCCAAATCTTTTTGCTTTTGATTGTGAAGATAATTTGTCACTGATGTTTTTAATCCGGAAAAGGAAAAATCATAAGAATCTTTTTCCAACATAACCCTTGGAAAATCTATGGCTTGTGGGTTTCCTTTTTCTGCAGCATTTTGAATGGCTGGTCCTCCCGGATATCCTAAACCCAATACTCTAGAAACCTTATCAAAGGCTTCCCCAGCAGCATCATCTCTTGTTTGTCCTATTACCTTGTAATCTGTGTAAGAAGTAACATCAACCAAATATGTATGTCCTCCAGATACTATTAGAGATGCGAATGGTGGTTCTAAATCGTGATGAGCTAAATAATTAGCTGCAACATGGCCTTCCATATGGTTAACTCCTATTAAAGGCTTATCTAAGGCTAAGGCTAAACCTTTTGCATAGGACATACCAACTAATAAGGCTCCTACTAGGCCAGGTCCCATTGTTACTGCTATAAGGTCTATATCTTCAAATGTAATTCCAGCATCTTTCAAAGATTCCCTTACAACATAATTTATGGCTTGTAAATGCTCTCTTGATGCAATCTCAGGCACAACTCCACCATACTTAGCATGGGTCTTAATCTGGCTAAATACTGTATTTGATAATATTTTTCTTCCATCTTCAATTACTGAAACTGCAGTTTCATCACATGAAGATTCGATCCCTAGAGTAATCATAAGGCCTCTCTCCTATCTTTTTTCATAATAAAGGCATCTATTCCTTGCCCATAATAATTTTTTCTTGTAGATATAATTTCTAATCCAAACTTTTTATATAAATTTATGGCTGGAGTATTTTCAGTATTAACTTCTAAATATACCAATTGTTTTTTAGATAATTCACTAAAAAGATATTCCAATATATCACTGGCATAACCCATTCTCCTATATTTCGGATCTATAACAAAATGGTTGATATTTATTTCATCAGGATAAGCACTATAAAATATATATCCTACTAAAATATCATCAACTTCTAGGCCTATACTTTTATTAAATTCTCCTTCAAGCTCTATAAAAAAGGCCCTTTCTGGCCAAGGATTAGGAAAGTTTTTTTCTAAGTCTAAAAGTCTTTCTATATCTTTTTCTTCAATTTCCCTATAAGTTTTTCTTTTCAAAGTCTATCTCCGCCTGTGATCTTCTTAAATATTCCGGTTCTAAATCAAAGCTATTGTCAACATGACCAAGATCAAATTGTCTTCTCGCTAAAACTGCCACATTTTTCCCTATAGCATTATTTAAAGCAGGATGGGCTAATTGGACATTTGAAAGATTTAATATGTCCTCTCCCAATTTTTTTGTCCCATCTCCAACTATTACTAAATTTTCTATATTTTTTATTTTTTCATATAGGTCAACTTCTTCAATTATTTCTTGAAAATCTTCAACTAACCCGTCCTCTTCCCAATGGAATAGGCCTGCAAAATATCTAGTTCCTCTAGCATCTATCAAGGCTAATACATGGCCATTATTTAAAATAGAAAAAGCCATCGCTTCTAGGGTTGATATTCCCACAATAGGTTTATCAAGAGCTTGGGCTATAGCTTTTACACTGGTCATACCTATTCTTAAACCTGTAAAAGAACCCGGCCCCTTAGAAACAGCTAGCAAATCTATGTCCTTAATATCTAATTTTAAGTCATCCAAAAGTCTTTTTATAAGCAATACTAATTTTTCAGAATGACTTTCTTTTAAACTTATAGATGAAGCGCCTATAATTGTGTCCCCATCTAATATTGCTATAGATGACATCATAGTTGATGTATCAACTGCTAAAACTTTCATTTAAGCTCTCTCCTATCTCTTTGGCTCTTTTATTATTTTCAAGCAATTCAAAATTTCTTGTTTCTCCATTTTTCTCTATATTTATCTCAATCATATCCTTTGGTAGGTATCCTTGACCCATTTCGGCCCACTCTATAAAGGTAATACCATCTGGATAAAAATATGATTCATAATCTAATTGCAATAGTTCATCAGGATGTTCAAGCCTATAAAGGTCCATATGGTTTATAGCAACATCACCAAAATATATATTTACCAAGGCAAATGTTGGAGAAGTAACATAGTCATCAACTCCCAATTCTCTAGTTAAATATTGGACTAAAGTTGTTTTACCAGCTCCAAGATCTCCATTTAAGGATACAACATCTCCTTCTTTTAACAGGGGAGCTAATTTCTTTGCTAATCTCTCAACATCTTCTAAATCTATAAGTTCTTTTTTCATTTTAATCCTACTAATTTCTTAATTAAACATATAACATCTTCTTAATCACATATATACTAATTATAGCAAAAATCTATCTATAATAAAAAAAGACTTAAGAAATTTTCTAAAATAATTTTATCCAAAATATGATAGTATATAAATAAATATATGGAGGTGGATATGAAATTATATTTAGCAGGATCACTATTTAACGAGGCAGAAGTTGCTCAAAGAAAACTAGAAGGAAAATTACTTAGGGAGAATTTCCCAAATCTTGAAATCTTTAACCCTATAGACCAACCATTTAATGAAAATAAATCCTCTCTTCCTACGCCAGAGGATATTTTTCTAGGTGACATGAATGCAGTTAAAGAATGCGATATATTCTTTGCAGATGTATCTAATCCTTTAGATGGTGGAGTATTTATGGAACTAGGACTAGCGGTAGAACTAAATAAAAAAATTGTAGCTATTCATTCTGATATAAGGCTTGCTACTGCCAATAAATATGATATACCAACTGTTGGTATGAACCATTATGTTTTAGGTGGTATCTATCATGCTGGTGGAGTAGTTGTAAGAAATACTGAAGAAGCGATAAAAGAGATAGTAAAAATTATCGAAAATGCTTAATTTCTAATAAATATTTTAATTAATATTGTTAAAATATAGACCATATATGCTATAATATAGTCTATATGGAGGTAAGAATGACAGAATTTTTAGAAGTTATTATACATGACTTTTCTTATATAGCATCCTTGGCTTTAGAAGCTGTAGGACTTTTAGTGATATTGTTTGGCTCTTTAGTAGGCTTAATAAATTTTGTTAAAACAAAGTTTAATTTTGCAGAACAAAAAACAGCAATCATGCTAAGTCACGCATTTTCCCTAGGCCTTAACTTCTTCCTGGGTGGAGAAATTATAAAAACTCTTACTATAACCAATATGAATGAACTAATAACCTTAGCAATTATAATGATTTTAAGAGTTGGTATCACTTTTGTTCTACATTGGGAAATTGAACAAGCTGAAAAACATAATTAAATATAAGAAAAATAAAATCTGCCTGAAGGCAGATTTTTTATTTATTATTATATTTTTCTATTTCATCTAAGGCAACCTCTTGATCAGATTTTATTTTTATATATTCTCCTTCTATTTGTTGGTAGTGCTCTGTTCCCTTTCCTGCAATAAATAATATGGTATGATCATCAGCATCTAAAAATGCCTTTTTAATTCCATCTTCTCTACTTTCAAATATTTCATAATCTATTTTTTGTTTAAATGATTTCACTAACTCTTTTGATATAGCAATAGGATTTTCATAATTTGGATCGTCTGGCACTAAATAAACTTTGTCAGAATACATTGAGGATACTTCTCCCAAGTCAATTCTTCTATTCAATCCTTTGTTTCCAGTCGCCCCAAAAACCGAATAAATCTTATAATCAGGATAATTATTTTTGAAAAACTTAAAGTTTTCTTCAAAACTAATCCTGTTATGAGCATAATCTAAAACTACAACCAACTTTTTATTTTCAGTATAGATAATAGTAGACCTAGATTCAATTTCTAATCTTTCTAAAGCTTCTTTTATAGAATTATCATCCACACCAAAATTTTTAGCAATTATATAGGCGCAAGTTGCATTTGCCACATTAAAATCACCGAATAAATTTATAGAAAATTCTTTTCCATTTATTTTAAAATTATTAATAAACTTTTCATATTTTATGTCACTTATATTAAAGTCAGCATTTGAATTATTTATATCGTAAGAAATTGTATTTATTTCCTTAGACTTGGCTTCAATCTTTTCAACATTATTCCCTGATTTATAATAGACTAATTTCTTACTTCTATCTATCATTTTCAATTTTGAATTTACATAGTCTTCTAAGGTCGGATGTTCTAATTCACCAATATGGTCACTGTCTATATTTAATATAGCTCCTATGTCAAAGTTTATATAACCTAATCTGTCATATTTCAAAGCTTGGGATGACACTTCTACCACCATATATTCAATACCAGAATTTACAGCATTCGATAAGTGTCTATATAATTCTATAGATTCAGGAGTTGTTATTGTAGATTCTTTTTCTACTATCCCATCATAAGTAAGAATAGTTGAAATAAGCCCAGCTCTTTTTTGCTTATTTGCAAGTAAATAATTATCCAAGATAGCCTTAAGCATGGTCACAGTAGTTGACTTCCCCTTAGTACCAGTTACTCCAATCATTTTTAATTTCTTGTCAGGTGAGTCAAAGAAATAGTCCGCAACAATATACATAGCCTTTCTTATATCTTTTACTATAATATAAGGCAAATCTATGTCATATCTCTTTTCTGATATATAGGCACACGCCCCTAAGTCCTTTGCCGACAATAAATATTCTTCCTTAAAGTGTAGACCCTTGGCAAAAAATAAAGCGTCTTTCTCTACTTGTCTTGAATCGTAAGTAATATCTTTTATTTTTAATTCAATATCAGTGTATTCTACCAATATGTCTTTTGACTTCAATAAGTCAACAATATCTAAAAACTCTTTCATATTTCCCCTATTATTAAAATCGTATTTATTAGATTATATCATAGCTTGAATCATATATTAATAGATAAAAATATAAGTATAGCTATATTTAGTATATAATTTATGAGTCTAATATCTAATCCACAATATATTGTAGACTTCTATTGACTTTTTTCTGTAGGTTTGTATAATTTAAAACAGTGAATAAAATAATGAATTGAGGTTATGATGGAAGGAGAAAACAAGGTGATCGTATTAGCAGGAATGATTGGCGCAGGAAAAACAACATATACAAAATATATTTCAGAATATTATGGTAGTGAAGCTTTCTTTGAAAGTGTTGATGATAATCCTGTCTTAGAAAGATTCTATGAAGATAAAGAAAAATGGGGTTTCGCCCTACAAATTCATTTCTTAAATACTAGATTTAGATCTATAAAAGATGCCTTTAGACATCAAAACAATGTGCTTGATAGGTCTATCTACGAAGACGCCTTATTTACCAAAATCAACAATGAACAAGGTAATATCAAAGATGAAGAGATGAATATTTACCTTAGCCTATTAGACAATATGATGGAAGAATTAGAAGGTCTACCAAAGAAAGCTCCAGATCTTTTAATTTACTTACAAGGTAGCTTTGAAAAAATCATGGAACACATACAAAAAAGAGGACGTGATTATGAACAAACACCTGAACAAGTAGAATACTTCAGACTTCTTCATAGTAAATATGATGATTGGTTTAAATCATATAACTACGGTCCAAAAATTGCTATTTCAATTGATGAATGGTCAATTGAAGATCCAGAACAAAGACCAATCATACTTAATATGATCGATGAAGAACTAAAAAGACTTAGAGAAGAAGAGAATAAATAAATTGTATTTGAGTATAAAAAAGGCCCCAAAAATTGCGAGTTAAGCACTTTTGGGGCTAAATTGTATTTATATTCTTATTTAACTAGTCTTGGAAAATTGATTCTTTAATAAATAATCTCTTTTCATCAAAGTCTACTTCTGCTAAACAACCATAAGGTATAATAGCCCTTGGATATGAGTGACCAAAGTTTACATTATATAAAATAGGTGTGTCTAAGTCTTCAAAGATTTCTCTATAAACTTCTTTATATTCATCATAGTAAGTTTCATCAACTGGTTTACCAACAAGCACGGCCTTAGCAGCTTCTAACCAACCACGTTTTTTCATTTCACTTAATATTTCTTTTAATCTAGAAGGCTTCATTTTTTCGCCAGAAGTTTCGATAAACAATATTTTTTCTTCCCATTCATCTAAACTTGGAAATAGTTCATATTTATCTGCAATCGCATCAACACCTCTACCTACATAGTCTAAAAGTGCATCACCAATAGTATCTAGACATCCACCATACAGTTTACCTTGAACTTTTCCTTTTCCATTGTTTAAAACTTCAAAACCATGTTTTTCTTCTACACGTGTTCTTTCTACACCTACTTGGTCCGAACCAAAAGAATCCCTATCTAAATACCAAGTGTCAGCAGATTTTATTTCAAAACCATTATTTTTTTCAAAATATAGGTCAAAGTACTCCTTTGTATATGGTAACATTTCATCTTCTAATTCAGCAATATCAACTAAAAATGCAGGTCCGTAAACAGTATTTAAACCTAATTTTTGAAACATCAAATGATTCATAGAAGTATCGGAAAATCCTGTGAATAGTTTTGGTTTTTCTTTTACTAGTTGTTTAAATTCTTCATCTTCAAATAAATATTGGTAGGTTTTGTAGGTATCATTGCCCCCTATTGCAGTCATAATCGCATCTATAGAATCGTCTTTGAATGCCGCCTTTAAGTCTTCTGCCCTTGCTTCCGGATGATCTCCTAAGTATTGAATACCCTTTTTAGAATTTGGCATATAAACTACTTCTAAACCATAGTCTTCTTTTAATCTCTTTTCTGCAATTTCAACTTGATGTTTGGTGAAGTCTTCACCTAGTATTCCTAATGATAAGGAAACTATAGCTATTTTATCACCTTTTTTTAATACTTTAGGTTTTTTCATTTTTCCTCCTATGTCAAAGTTTTTTTCACTTATATTAATATTATATGACATTTTTATGTTAATTTGAATCCTGCTCTAAACTCTCTATTTGAATAACATGATTCTGCTTTATTTAATAATAAATAAAAACTGGTTAAAATAGAAAATTCTATTTAACCAGTTTATTAAATATTTTATTTAACTAATTCATTGTATCTTTCTTCAGCTTTTTCCCAATTTAAAACTTCAAAAAATGCATCTACATAGTCAGCTCTTTTATTTTGATATTTTAGATAGTAAGCATGTTCCCAAACATCAACTCCGAAAACAGGTTCTTTGCCTAATTCTAAAGGTGTATCTTGGTTTGCTGTAGAAATAATTTCTAGCTTATCTCCATCTACTACTAACCATGCCCAACCTGAACCAAATCTTCCTGTTGCAGCTGCTTTAAATTCTTTTTTAAAGTCTTCTACTGATCCGAATTCTTTTTCAATATCTTCTTTTAGATTTCCTTGAGCTTGACATTCGCCATTACATAATAACTCCCAAAATAGAGAATGGTTGTAGTGTCCACCACCATTGTTTCTTACTGCTTTTTGAATATCTTCTGGTAACTTATCTAAGTTTGTAAGTAAGTCTTCTAGACTTTTATCTTGTAAGTCTTCATGTTTACTTAATGCTTCATTTAAGCCATTTACATATGCTGCATGGTGTCTATCATGGTGGATTTCCATAGTTTTAGCATCAAAATGTGGCTCTAAAGCATCATTGCTATATGGTAATTTTGGTAATTCAAATGTCATAAATGTCTTCCTCCCTTTGAATACATTTTAATATAATTACGAAATATATTTACCCATTATAAATAAAAGCTAACATATTTTTAAATTATTTGTTCATATCAAATCTTGTTAAATCATATTTTTCAATTAATTGATTTAGGCTTGAACCATAATTTGGACTTGATGCATATCTTCCTGTTAAGTGGGCTGTAGCATCTTTATATGATTCAGTTGTTGAGAATCTAGCTCCTAAATAGAAGTTGTATCTCCAGCTTGATTTATTATCGTTAGCTGTAAGTACTTCTACATAGTCACATAAAGACTCATAATAACTTGGATATTTTCTAAAATTAGCTGTTATCATATATTTTGATCCATCTGCTTTATATTCAGCAGTATATATTAAAGCAGATTCTCCCTTGTATGATCCTTTAACTCCGAATAGATTAAAGTTAGGAGCTGATCCTAGTCTGGAAGTTCCATATCCAGATTCTAATATAGCTTGCGCAATCATTACTGATGCATATAAATCATTTTCTGCTGCTAATTTTTGTGCATGTCCTGAAATTTCATCAATAAATTCAGAAGGTGTTAATTTATGTCTAACTTGATTGTTGCTTGTTTCTATTTTTCCTAACCAAGCTCCAGGTACCCCCTTGGCTCTTGATATATTATAAAATCCATTATGTTCTTTATAAACATAATATCTGCCTGGTAGGTATTCACCCCTAGCATTTTCTTTTTTGCCAGCATCAATAGTATTGATATAAACATCTTGGCTTTCATTTAAAGTAATAATTTGTTCAGTTTTTACTTTAGATAAATCAACTGGAACATTAGTATTTGCACTTTCTTTTACTTCAACTTTAACTTTTTTATCTTCTTCTTTATTAGTTGGTTGTTCTACAGTTTGTTCAACAATATAAGCCTTATTATCTTTTGGATTTATCCAAGCGCCTGCCTTACCCTTTGTTTTTGTAATATTTAGCACCTGTCCATGTTTTTTATAAATATAATATTGGCCTTGTTTATAAGTAGCAACTGAAGACTTGTTGTTTATAGCATCACTGGCATTTCTATATACTTTAACTTGATTATTTAAAGTATAGCTATCTCCAATATTCACCTTGCTATTGTCTTTTGGATTTACAGCAACTTGTTCTTTTGTATCACTTACAGGTACCTTGTTGTCTTTTGGATTTATCCAAGCGCCTGCTGTATTAGGTTTTTTGGAAATATTTATCATTCCATTATGTGTCTTAAATATATAATATTGGCCAGAAATATAACTAGTCTTTGAGTTTCTTTGACTTCTAGCGTCATCAGCATTTACATAGACTTTAACATCATTATTTAATTTGTAGGTTGATGCTGCATTTGCATCTTCAGCTACTACAAATGATATACTTGTGGCTAAAGCTATAGCACTTGCCAATTTAACTTTTTTATCAAAATTCATATCTTCTCCTTATAAAATCTGTGTATTGTTTAAATCTTACAACTTAGGGATTTAAAAAGCAATTAAAAAATTACAAAAAGGTTAAAATCAATAAACATTTTAACCTTTTTGTAATATATTTAAATATATTATTTATAATTGTAAAAATCCTACTTTTCTATAAACTTTGTCCAGTAAGTTTCTTGTTTTTCTTTGTGATTTTTCAGCTCCTTCTTTTAATATCTGATCTAATCTATCCTTATCGGATATTATCTCATTATATCTATTTTGGAAGTCTTCTAAATCTCTAGCTACTATATCAGCAAGGTCTGCTTTAAATTCTCCATAACCTTTACCCTTATACTTAGCTAAAACATGGTCCAATTCTTCTCCAGTAAAGGCTAAATAGATATCTATTAAGTTTTTCAAAGCAATTTGGTTATCGTTATAATCAAAATTATTAAATGAATCAGTAACTGCAGACTTAATTTTTTTCTTAATTACATTTGGCGGATCAAGTAAAAATATAGCTGCATTTTTATCTTCATCAGATTTTGACATTTTCTTTTCTGGATTTCTTAAAGACATTATTTTTCTAGTAGATTCATTTATTATAGATTCTGGTACTATAAAGGTTTCTGAATACCTACTATTAAACCTGATTGCAAGATCTCTAGCAAGCTCCATGTGTTGCTGTTGGTCAATACCAACTGGGACTACATCTGCATTATAGGCTAAAATATCTGCCGCCATCAAGGTAGGATAAGTAAATAAGGCTGCATTGTTATTTTCATCCGCCCTATTTTGTTTATCTTTAAATTGAGTCATCCTAGATAATTGTCCCATATATGAAATAGAGTTTAAGACCCAATATAATTTCAAATGGTCTGGATTATGTGATTGGATGAATATGGTTACCTTATCTGGGTCTAGACCTAGGGCCAAATATATAGCAACTATTTCTCTAGATCTCTTCCTCAATTCTGCTGCTACTTGGGGTACTGTTATAGAGTGCAAGTCTGCAACACCAATATAGCAATCATACTCATCCTGTAATTTTATAAAGTTTTTAATAGCCCCCAAGTAGTTACCAATAGTTAAATCACCTGAAGGTTGAACTAAACTTAATAAAGTTTTCCTTTTATCTGTCATTTTTTACTCCATTCATATAAGTGTTTCTTAAAATAAAACAAGCATTTAACCTTCCTATACCTCCTATAGCAGGTAAGTATTTTATGGAAGAATCAATAAAATCTTTTCTACAAAAATCACCATAATATTTATCATCTTTTTGTGATATACCAAGATCTACAACTAAGGCATCATTTTTAAGTTCAACATTTTGAAAATATCTAGCCTTCCCTATTGCTGATATGATAATATCAAAGTCTTTCATCATGTTTTTTACATCTAAAGTCTTGGAATGCGCTATAGTCACAGTAGCATCTTCATTTAATAACATCATAGCTAGAGGTTTACCAATTATCAAAGACCTATTTATAAGCAAGATATTTTTCGATGCTAGATCAAAATTATCTCTTAAAAAATTTAAGGTGGCTGTAGCTGTAGTTGGTAGGTTTATATAATCTTGGTCAGAAAATATCTTATTAAAATTTTTAAGAGATAAGCCATCAACATCTTTGTCAGCATCTATCTTATTAAAAATTATTTTCTGATCAAAGTCTACTTGCATCGGAGAAAATATTAAAATTCCGTTGGCATCAGATTTATTTTCTTGAGCCAGATATTTTTCAATTTCTTCCTTAGTAGTATTTTTTTCAAAGACTTTATTTTTTACACCTATATTAAGTTTTTTAGCTTCTCTTAAAATAGACTTTTCATAAGATATGGCAGCTGGATCTTCCCCAACTCTTATGGTTGATAATTTAGGTGTAAAATCTAAAGAAGATATATCCTTATTTAATTTTTTTATTAATTTATCATAATAATCATTTATATCTATAATCATTTTCCCTCTTTGTCATATTATAGCATATATCTTTATTACTCTAGATAAAAAAAGTTGCTGCGAAATATATTTTTTCGCAACAACTAAATTTTACCATACTGGGTATGAAGTTCCTTTTGAATCCTCTTCAATTATAGCCTTGGTTTGAGGAGTGTAATAAGCATCTAAAATGATTTTTAACCATTCCTTATCCTTATCTTCTGATCTTGCAGCTATAAGGTTTATATATGGGTTTTCTCCCTTAACTGCTTCTTCTAAAAATACTGTATCTTCACCTGGTTTATAACCTGCATCAACTGCAATACCTGAGTTTATAACAGCTATTTGATTTTCTGCTAAGGTAGCTGGAATATTTGAAGCACTAATTTCTAAAAGTTTTAAGTTTTTAGGATTTTCTTTTAGATCAGCTACGGTAGGTAAAACTCCAGCATTTTCATCTACTTTAATCAGACCTGCTGCTTCTAATAGTTTTAATGCTCTACCACCATTTGTAACATCATCTGGGATGACTACTGTTTGTCCATCTTCTAATTCATCTAAACTTTTGATTGTCTCTGAATATATTCCTAAAGGAGCAAATGAAGTATCTCCTACGGCTTCTATTTTGTAGCCAAATTGTTCTACTTCCTTGTCTAGGTATATATGGTGTTGGAAAGCATTTAAGTCTATATCGCCAGAGTCTAGCGCCTTATTTGGTAGTGGGTAAGAATCAAAATAAACTACTTCAAGATCTACTCCCTTATCTTTTACAACATCTGCTACATGTTTCCATACGACAGAATCAGAACCTACTAGACCTATTTTCACCTTATTAGTTTCATTTGCACTTGAATTTTCTTCATTTATTTTTGTATCCTTATTATTTGAACATGCTACTAAAGATAGCACCAATGTTAAAGCTAAAAGTATTGTTAATATTTTTTTCATCATATTCTCCTTTTTTAATGTGTTTTTTTCTTAGCAAGGTAGTTTCCTACAGTTTGTATTATTGTTACGAATAATATTATCAATATCACACAGACATAGGTTATATCATAATATCTTCTATTGTGACCATATCTTATAACAAAGGCGCCTATTCCTCCTGCCCCTACTGCTCCTCCTAGGGAAGTAAGTCCTAGTAAGGAAATAGTTGTAATAGTTATGGCTCTGATTAATTGGCCTATACTTTCTTTTAGATATACTCTAAATATTATTTCTATTGGAGATAATCCCATAGATTCTGCAGCTTCTATAACACCTTTATCAACATCAGCCAAGGCTTGTTCAACCTGTCTTACAAAAAATGGGATTGCCCCGATTACTAAAGGAAATATAGCTCCCTTTACTCCAATCATGGTTCCCATTATGGCTCTTGTTGCTGGCAATAGGGCTGTTAGAAGTATAATAAATGGTATAGATCTAAATATATTTATTAGTATATCTAAGGGTCTATTAATATATTTATTTTCTAAAATATTATCTTTCTTTGTTACAGTGATTAACACTCCTAAAAATAACCCTATGATAAGTACAAAAAATCCTGATATAACAAGCATCAATAGAGTATCAATTAAACTTTGTATAAATTCATCACTATGTTTTATTAAATTTGGTAAATAGCTTTTTATTGTTTCCATATTTCAATTAACTCCCATTTTACATTTACTTGATCTAGATATTCCTTCGCCTTTCTTATATCTTCATTTTCTCCTTTAACACTGATTATAAGTTGACCTAAACTTTTATCTTTTATAATATCTACATCACCAAATATAATTGAGCAATCAAGATCGAAGTCTCTAGAAACTTTAGATATAACTGATTCACTGGCATTGGAATCTATAAAATCTAAGTCTAAAACTTGATCTTTTTCTTCTAGGCCAAATAAGTCTGGCTTGTTTTTAAGTAAGTTTATTATTTTCCCTTTATTACTTGTAGAGTTCACAAACTCTCTTGCAATTTTTGTTTTCGGATTTGAGAATAAAGAATATACATCATTTATCTCAACTATAGATCCATTTTCCATAACTGCTACCCTGTCACATATTTTTTTGATTACATCTAATTCATGGGTTATAACAACTATGGTTAATTTTAACTTTTCATTTAGCTCTTTCAAAAGTTCTAATATTTGACCTGTAGTTTGCGGATCAAGAGCTGAAGTAGCCTCATCACATAAAAGTATTTTTGGATCATTGGCCAAAGCTCTTGCTATAGCTACCCTTTGTTTTTGTCCTCCAGACAATTGTGAAGGATAAGCATTTTCTTTATCTGAGATTCCAACTAAAGATAATAAGTTCCTTACCTTGTTTGTTATTTCTTCTTTACTTAATCCAATGCCTTTTAGATTAAAGGCAACATTATCAAAAACTGTTAAAGACCTTAAAAGATTAAAGTGTTGAAATATCATACCAATATTTTTTCTTTCTTTTCTTAAGTCTTTTTTACTTAGGTCAGTTAGGTTTACATCATCAACAAATACTTGGCCTGTGGTAGGTTTTTCTAATAAGTTTATGCACCTTACCAGCGTTGACTTCCCAGCTCCAGAATATCCAATAAAACCAAATATCTCTCCTTCTTCTATTTTAATATTTGTATCTTTTACAGCTTCAATCAATCCATCCTTGCTTTCAAAGCTTTTTGAAAGATTTTTTAGTTCTATCATTAATTTTGCTCCTTAATAAATTTGCTATGATCATTTTTTATTTTTTCTA
>NZ_CAMPYN010000010.1 GCF_946998255.1 uncultured Helcococcus sp.
TATATCTTTCATAAAGTTATTTATTTTATACTTGACTTCATATAGTTAGTCTTTTATTTTCTAAAAGTCTAATCCTTTTCTTTGCATGCTTATTGATAAAATGATGCCCATTAATACAAGATTGATCATTTGGAAGGTACCTCCACTAGAAACAAAAGGAAGAGGAATACCTGTAACTGGCATTATTTTCATGGTCATACCTATATTTTCAAATATATGGATAAATAGGAGGGCAAAAACTCCGATTACAAAGCTGGTATGGTAAAGCTCGTCTGCATTCATGGCTATTACATAAAGTCTCCAGAGCATGATTCCATATAAGATTATTAGGCTAGCACCGCCGATAAAACCGAAATCTTCAACTAAAACTGGGAAGATAAAGTCGGTTTCTTGGGCCGGTATATAGGAGTTTTGTGTGAATGGACCCTGCTTATAGCCTCGGCCAGTCAATAAACCAGATCCCAAGGCTATGATACCCCTATCGGTCTGGTGGGTTGATACTGCAAGGTTTCTAGAATCATCCCTAAAGTCTAATATTCTATCTTTAGCGTATCCAGCTAATTTATCCCAAATGAAGGGGAGGGCTATAAGCATTAAAACTAAAAATATAGCTAAAAGTCTCAATATATTTTTCCAGGATATGCCTGAAACAAATAGCATCACAACCGTTATAAAGGCAAGTACTAGAGCTGTACCCAGGTCGTTTTGAAGTATTATTAACCCTACTGGTATAGCCCCTAAAATTATATAGGAAATAATGAATTTCCATGTATTTACCTTGTTTTTATTTTCACCTATATAGCTTGATAAAAATATTATTTGAAATACCTTTGATATTTCAGAGGGTTGTAAGTTTATAGGTCCTATTTTTAACCAAAGATTAGCACCCCATTGGTCACCTCCGACACCTTTCACTATAGTCAATCCTATAAGACCAACTGATAGGGCGTAAAAGACCCATTTAATCTTTCTTAAAAAATCGAGGTCCAGTAAGAATATAAATAAAATTAAGAATACACCAATTATGGTGGCGAGTAATTGTGATTTGATAGTTCTATTCAAGGGGGTCAAAGCTGAAGAGAGGACCACTAGTCCGAAAACTACCAAGGCTAAGAGTGTAAATACAAGAATAGAATCTATTTTTTTAAAGTCTTTTTTTGATAAGTTAAACATAATTTTCTCCGTAAATCTAAAGCTAGCAATGTGTTATAATTCATTATAGAACAAATAACCATAATTATAAAGTAGAAAAGGAGGAGTGATGGCTAACAAGGCAAGACTTAGTAAAGAAGAAAAACTTGAGGCTATGAGGATTTTATTCGACTATTTTCCTGATGCTGGTCCGGAGCTTGACTTTACAAACGACTTTGAACTTTTATGTGCAGTTTTGCTATCAGCTCAGACAACTGACAGGCAGGTTAATAAGGTGACTCCTAAATTATTTGATAAATATCCAAATCCAGAATCTTATTTAAATGCAGATATAAAAGACATAGAAGAGGCTATCAAAAGCATTGGACTTTATAGGACCAAGGCTAAAAATTTAAAGGCCATGGCAACCATGTTAATAGAAGATTTTGATGGTAGGGTTCCCGATAATATGAAAGACCTGATAAAACTTCCTGGAGTAGGTAGAAAAACTGCCAATGTAGTTTTATCTACAGCCTTTGACCAGCCGGCTATTGCTGTAGATACTCATGTCCACAGGTGTGCAAATAGGATAGGTTTGGTTGATACCACCAATGTTGAAGATACTGAAAAGGAATTGATGAAATTATTACCTAAAGAAATGTGGACCAAGGCCCACCATGTATTGATATTTTATGGAAGAAGGATATCAACTGCAAGAAATCCTGATTGTGAAAATGATCCAATTAAACACATAAGTTTACATTGCAGGGGTCTGCTAGATCCTAGCAAAAAATAGGATTGGGTATTATTGCAATACTTGCATGAAATTACGATATAAAATTGACAAAAATCTTGAATAATACTATGATATTAGATATTAATAATTAAAATCTATGATTAAGAAAGTAGCTTATATTTTGACTTTAGAGAGGGTTCGGTTGGTGAAAGAACCAGGATGATATAAGTGAAGATCACTTAGGAGATGGTCTTTTGAATCTAGTAGGAAGACTCGTATTGGCTACGTTAAGCTTAATGAAGACTATTTTTTATAGTGAATTTGGGTGGTAACACGGTATAATCGTCCCAGCTTAGGCTGAGGCGATTTTTTTATTTGATGAAAAGGAGTAGAGATGGCATTTAAACCACTAAATGATGGTCCTGTTAAAGATAGAGAACAGGCCACATCTAAATATTGGAAGGATATAAATTTATTAAATCTTTCCACAGAAACAAGAAAAGATGGTCCGCACTATGTGTTTTATGATGGACCACCAACAGCGAATGGTAAACCAGGCATTCACCACGTTATTTCTCGTACCCTAAAGGATATGACAGTAAGATACAAAACCATGAAGGGATACTATGTAGAAAGAAAAGCGGGCTGGGATACCCATGGTTTGCCAGTAGAAATCGAAGCTGAAAAGAAGCTAGGCTTAAATTCCAAGCAAGACATTGAAAAATATGGGGTAGAAGCCTTTAACAAGGTATGTAAGGAATCAGTATTTACCTATTCAAGCATGTGGAAGGACATGTCAGATAGGATGGCGTTTTTAGCTGATATGGACAAGCCATACATAACCATGGACAATGACTATATCGAGAGTGTATGGCACCTATTAGATGACTTCAACAAAAAAGGACTTTTATATGAAGGGGCAAAAATTTTACCATATTGTCCAAGATGTGGTACAGGACTTGCTTCCCACGAAGTTGCCCTAGGTTATAAGGAAATAAAATCACAAACTGCTACAGTTAAATTTAAGAAAAAAGATAGTGAAAATGAATATTTCCTAGCATGGACAACAACACCATGGACCCTACCTTCTAACGTTGCTATTACAGCTGGTCCAGACATAGACTATATAAAAGCAAAGCAAAATGACGAATATTACTATTTAGCAAAAGCACTAGCTGACAAAGTTTTAGGCGAAGGTGAATATGAAATAGTAGAAGAAATGAAGGGTAAGGACTTAGAATATCTAGAATATGAACAACTTCTACCATTTGGAAAAGTGAATAAAAAAGCATTCTTCATTACCCTTGCCGACTATGTTTCCATCGAAGATGGTACAGGATTGGTTCACTCTGCACCAGCCTTTGGTGAGGATGACTACCAAACAGGATTAAAATATGGTTTACCCATGTTAAACCTAGTTGATGAAGATGGTAAGTTTATAGGAACTCCATGGGAAGGTAGAGAAGTAATGGAAGCCGATCTTGATATAGTTATCTATTTAGGAGAAGAAGGCAAGATTTATTCTAAACAAAAAATGGAACACAACTATCCACACTGCTGGAGATGTGATACTCCATTGATTTATTATTCAAAACCTTCTTGGTATTTAGCTGTGACCAAGGTTAAAGACCAGATGATTGTAAATAACAATACAGTAAATTGGTTTCCAAGCTCAGTGGGGGAAAAGAGATTTGGTAACTGGCTAGAAAACTTAAAAGACTGGGCAATTTCAAGACAAAGATACTGGGGTACACCTCTACCAGTTTGGAGAAGTGAAGATGGAAAAATCATGACTGTTGGCTCCAGACAAGAGTTGAAGGAAAAGGCAGTTGAAGATATAGATATAGAAACTTTAGACTTGCACAGACCTCATGTAGACAACATTCATCTAAAAGATGAAGAGGGAACAATTTATACAAGGGTACCAGATGTAATGGATGTATGGTTTGACTCAGGTGCTATGCCATTTGCTCAAAACCATTATCCTTTTGAAAACACTGAAAATTTTGACCGTCTATACCCAGCAGATTTTATTTGTGAAGGTATTGACCAAACTAGGGGATGGTTCTACACATTGATGGCAATCTCAACAATGTATACAGGAAAACCAGCCTATAAAAATGTATTGGTAAATGAATTAGTTTTAGACAAAGAAGGTAAAAAGATGTCTAAATCTAGAGGAAATACCTTGGATCCATTCGCTCTATTCGACAAGTATGGGGCTGATGCCGTAAGATTTTATTCAATATTTGTGTCACCAGCCTGGGTGCCAACAAAATTTGATGAAGACGGGGTTAAGGAAGTTCAATCTAAGTTATTTAGAACCTTTAGAAACATTTATTCATTCTTCCAATTATATGCAAACACAGATGACATAGATCCAAGAAGTTTCAATATAGCTTATGAGGACAGAAGCGAAATAGACAGATGGCTATTGTCAAAATTCAACTCATTGGTAAAATACTACAATGAAAAAATGGATATTTTCGAATATACAGCAGTATCTAAGGCTATTACAGAATTTTTAGTAGAAGATTTTTCAAACTGGTATATAAGAAGAAATAGGAGAAGATTCTGGAAGTCAGATATAAATGATGATAAGAAATCAGTTTACAATACAACATATGAAGTATTGCTAGGATTGGCTAAGTTATTGGCTCCAATCACTCCATTTATTGCTGAAGAAATCTATGACAAGTTAACAGATGGAAAATCAGTTCACTTAGAAATGATTCCAGAAGTTGACGAATCATTGATAGATTCACAATTAGAAGAAAAAATGGACCTAGTAAGAAAGGTGGTAAACTTGGGTAGGTCTTCAAGAGAAGATGCTCAAATCAAGGTAAGACAACCACTTTCAGAAATCCTATTAGATAAAACTTATGAAGACTTGATAGGAGACTTGTCAGATTTAATCAAGGAAGAATTAAATGTGAAAGAAGTTGTCTTTGCAGCTGATCTATCTGACTATATGAACTTTGAATTGAAACCAAACTTCCCAGTGGCTGGTCCAAGCCTCGGTAAGAAGATTGGCCTATTTGCTAAGAACTTGAAATCAATAGAAAATCCAAAAGAATTTATAGATAAGCTAGAAGAAGGTCCAGTGACCTTAGACCTACAAGGTGAATCTATAGAAATTTCTAAGGATATGGTGGAAGTAAGAATATCTTCAAAAGAAGGCTTCGACATAGCAATGGATAAAAATGTCTATGTAATCCTTGATACAGAACTTAGCGATGAGCTAATTGAAGAAGGTTACATGAGAGAATTTATTTCTAAGATCCAACAAGAAAGAAAAGCTTCCGGTTTTGAAGTAACAGACGAAATCGAAATCTATTATGAATCTGATGACGAATTAAGCTCCGCACTTGAAAAACACAGAGCTGAAATAATGAAAGAAACATTAGCTCAAAAACTAGAAAGAAAAGATTTAGACACAGAAGCTGAAGAATTAAATGATAAGACAGTAAAAATTGAATTAGTAAGATTGTCCTAGTTGGATGATGTAAAAGAGGAGGCTGCGAAAAATTTCGCAGCTTCTTTTTTGTGTATTGTGGTGTTTTGGATGGGTGAAGATGGGAGATTGGGTTTTGGCGGAAAATAGAGGTGAAGTTGAGATGTGCACCAAAATTGATTTGAAGAATTTTTAAGAAAGGCGCAAGATAGAAGAAAAGATTATGATTTGCGCCAATTATTTTAGAGAAGAGCTTTGAGAATGGCGCAAAAAAGAGAGGAAAGTTGGAATATGCGCCAAAGTAAACCTAGGAGAACTTCAGAATTGGCACAAAAATTGGAAATTTTCTAACAATGCGCCAAATCTATAGAAAAGCAAAAAAATAAATCAGAAAAAGCTTATCATGTAAAACACGAAAGAAGTTTAAATTTACATGAAAAAATTGCGGAAAACTAATGTAAATAAAAAACGAGGTTCGAATTTACATGAAGTCCTCAAGGCCTATATCTAAAAATTAAACTTGTAAATTCAGGGAATAGTTCAGATTTTAGACTTCGCCTTTTCCTGAACTATTCTTACAGCTAGGACTAGTTCAGGATTTGCACCTCGTCCTATCCTGAACTATTTTTGCAGCTAGGACTAGTTCAGATTTTAGCCACTGTCTTTTCTTGAACAAGTTTTGACCCGAAGACTAGTTCAGATTTTAACCACTGTCTTTTCTTGAACAAGTTTTGACCCGAAGACTAGTTCAGATTTTAGCCACTATCTTTTCTTGAACAAGTTTTGACCCGAAGACTAGTTCAGATTTTAACCGCTATCTTTTCTTGAACAAGTTTTGACCCGAAGACTAGTTCAGATATTTAACATAGCCTTTTTCTGAACAAATTTAAGCCAGCCAATAGTCAGAATTTGAATTACATCTTTTCTTTAACTATTCCTTACTTTGATCATTCTAAAACTTAATTTCAATGATTAATTCTCCAGACCATAACGACCATTTGCAACAACCCAAATCCAAAAAAACCAAAAATCCCAAATCTCCAAATCCCCAAGATCCCCAACCAAACTGAAACCCTAAATTCTAGTCTAAACCTTCTCAACAGCCAAACTCCAAAATCCAGCCAAAACAACCCCAAACCTAAATCCTCAAAATCTCCAACAAAAATTATTATTCCCACCACAAATGGGTATATATAATAATGTAATTGCTATTTACATTTATATATTATAAAATGTAATTTATAAGAGGAGATTTATGCAAAACTTAGTATTAATCACGCAAGTAGCTTTTAGCATGGTTTCACCTATATTTTTAGCCTTGCTAATTGGTAGGTGGCTTGATAACAAATTGGGATTTAAGATGTTATTTTCACTTATATTCATTATTTTGGGAGTTCTAGCGGGATTCTTAAATGTTTATAAGTTGCTTACCGCTACGGATAAAAACAAGAAAGGTGAAGATCAAAGTGGAAGAAAACAATAAATATGTAAATTCGATAATTTACAAAAGTTTATTTTTGCTTTTATTTGAGATCATTATTTGTCTTGTTTTTTTTAATCAAAAAATCCAAATTATCTTAGGTCTTATATTAGGTGGAGGTCTTTCAATTGTATTTTTTAGACTCCTATACTACAACGTTATTGTTGCTATTGATAAGCCTCAAGATAAGGCTAAAAGGTATATGGTGGCCAATTATTTTATAAGGTTTACCATAGCTGGATTGGTATTAATTTTTGCTACAAAATCAAGTTTATTTAATTTATATACTACAGGGTTTGCCCTGATGAATATCAAACTCACCCTTTATATAAATAACTTGTATACTCTTTTTAGTAATCGAAAGGAAGGGAAAAATGGACATTAGCATAGATTTTATGCTTAATGGAAATACCTACACTATACAACCTGAGATTGTAAATGTGACTATAGTATGTATTGTTTTATCCATACTAGGTATAATCATTGGGTATAAGGCTAAGAGAGCTGATTTTCGTGAAAACCCAAAGGGTTTGCTACTTCTAGGCGAAATGTTTGTTGAAACTATAGAAAAATTAGTTGAATCAACAATGGGAAAGGCCAATCTTGGATTTGTTCCATATATTGGATCCTTAGTAATATTTCTAGCAGTGTCAAACTTGCTTGGTTTGGTGGGACTAAAACCACCTCTATCAAATTATAATGTGGCTTTAGCTATGGCTTTAGTATCAGTTACACTGATGCATATAAACAATATTAGATTCAACGGTATAGGTGGCTACATAAAAGGCTATTTCGAACCTTTAGGATTCTTATTCCCAATAAACTTGTTGGGAGAATTATCAACACCTATTTCATTGTCCTTTAGGATATTTGGTAATATCTTATCAGGTCTAATAGTTACAACCCTAGCTTATAGTGCTTTGAATAGTTTATCAGTATTTATTACACCATTCTTAGCACCAGCCTTACACGTATATTTTGATGTGTTTTCAGGGTTAATTCAGATGTTTGTATTTGTCATGTTGACCATGATAAATATAAATGGAGCAATTGGAGAAAGAACAAATTAATTAGGAGGAAAAAATGGGAAATATTTCAAGTGAAGCATTCATATTAGGTATGTCAGCATTAGGTGCTGGAATCGCTATGTTAGGTGGTATAGGTCCAGGGGTTGGACAAGGATACGCAGCTGGTAAGGCTGTAGAAGCAGTTGGTAGACAACCAGAAGCTAAGTCAGATATTATCCAAGTATTACTAACAGGTGCTGCTGTTGCAGAAACAACAGGTATCTACGCATTAATCATTGCAATAATATTAGTAGTTTTACAACCATTAGTATAATTAAAACTAGGGGGGATAAATGGGTATTAAAATTAATGTAATCCCTGATTTTGTCAATATGGGTCAAACCCTTTTGGCAACAGCCATCCTATTTTTAGTACTTAGACATTTTCTTTTTAAACCCGTTCAAGAGTTATTGGCTAAAAGAAAAGCTTATATCGAAGATGGTGTAAAAACAAAAGAAGAAGCCGATAAGCAATTAGAAAAGATGAATGAAGACTACCAAGCTAAAATATTAGAAGCAAGGAAGGAATCTTCAGAAATCATATCTTCGGCCAGAGCATATGGCGAAGATATAAAATCTAAAGCTGTTGAAGAATCTAGACAACTTGCCCAAGACGAATACGACAAGGGTATGATAAAACTAGAAAATGAAAAGAAAAAAGCTATGAAATCTATGAATGATGAAATAGTTGATATAGCTCTTTCAGCAACAGAAAAATTGCTTAAAGAAAAAACAAGTACAAATACTGATAAGGAGATGGTAAAGTCCTTGATATCGGATTTGGAGAAAACTTATGAATGAGAAAGTTGTTAAAGTTTATTCAGAAGCTTTTTTCGAACTATCTAAAGAAAAAAACAAACTAGACCAAAATAGGCAAGAATTAAAAGAGATAGAAGACATTTTAAAAGACCATAAAGAAATTAATCAAATTATTTCCAACCCAAATGTAAGCAAGGATGATAAAAAAGAATTGCTTGCCAAGTTGTTTGATGGTTTTGACAAGGATGTGATCAACCTACTTTATGTACTAGTTGATAAGTCTAGATTTGAAATTTTAATTGATTTAATTAGGGATTATAACCAAAGATATAAGGAAGAAAAAGGTATTATGGAAGGAGTAGTGTATTCCGCAAGTAAACTTGATTCTTCTGATATAAATGACTTGGTTAATACATTAGAGAAAAAATATAAAAAACAAGTAGAGCTAACAAATGAAATTGATGAATCGTTAATAAGCGGTGTGTCAATTTATATTGAAGGTAATAGGATTGAAAATTCAGTTAAAAATAGACTAGAAAACCTAAGGGCTCGCTTGAAAAAGGAAGGTGAATAGATGAAATTAAAACCAGAAGAGATCTCATCAGTCATTAAATCAATGATTGATAAGTATGATCAAGATACTGAGGTTTTTGAAGAAGGTTCAATAATCGAAGTTGGTGATGGTATTTCTCGTGTTCATGGACTAGAAAATGCTATGGCAGGTGAGCTATTAGAATTTGAAGGCTCAACCTATGGTATGGCTTTAAACCTTGAAGAAAACAACGTTGGTGTTGTTTTACTAGGGGATGATTCAAAATTAAAAGAAGGAGTTAAGGTTAAGAGAACTGGTAAGATCATGGATGTTCCAGTAGGGGATGCCCTTATAGGTAGGGTAGTAAATGCTCTTGGACAGCCAATAGATGGCAAAGGCCCTATAAAGACAGACAAGTATAGACCTATAGAATCACCAGCTCCAGAAGTTATTGAAAGACAGTCAGTTAACCAACCTCTACAAACTGGTATAAAGGCTATAGACTCCTTGATACCAATTGGTAAGGGACAAAGGGAATTAATCATTGGTGACAGACAAACAGGTAAGACAACCATAGCTACAGATACCATCTTAAACCAAAAGGGACAAGATGTTATTTGTATTTATGTAGCTATCGGACAAAAAGAATCCACAGTAGCCGGAATAGTGGAACTATTTGAAGAAAAAGGCGCTATGGATTATACAATAGTTTTATCAGAATCTGCAGCTAAATTAGCTCCTTTACAATATATTGCGCCATACTCAGGTGTAGCTATGGCTGAAGAATTCATGCACCAAGGCAAGGATGTTTTAATAGTTTATGATGACTTGTCAAAACATGCTGTTGCCTATAGAGAAATGTCATTATTATTAAGAAGACCACCAGGACGTGAAGCTTACCCAGGTGATGTTTTCTACTTACATTCAAGATTGCTAGAAAGAGCAGCTAAATTATCAGATGAATTAGGTGGTGGATCAATCACAGCCCTACCTATAATTGAGACCCAAGATGGGGATATATCAGCATATATTCCTACAAACGTAATTTCAATTACTGACGGGCAAATATTCTTAGAATCTGAATTATTCTTTGCAGGACAAAGACCTGCTGTTAACTCTGGTCTATCAGTGTCTAGAGTTGGAGGTTCAGCTCAATTGAAACCGATGAAAAAAGTATCAGGTGGTATCAAACTTGAACTAGCTCAATATAGAGAATTAGAAGCTTTCGCTCAATTTGGGTCAGAATTAGATCCAGCTACTCAAAAAACCCTAGACAAGGGTGAAAGATTGATGGAAGTTATGAAGCAAGCTCAAGATTCACCAGTTGATGTTAGAGACCAAGTTGTTATCTTATATGCTGCAACAGAAGGTCACCTAGATGACATAGCTGTTGACAAGGTAAAAGAATTCGAGCTAGGTTTGCATGAATATATGCAAAATAGTCACTATGAATTAAGAGATAGAATTATAAGTGAAGAATTTGATGAAGAAATCAAAAAGGAAATAGAAGAAGCGATTTTAGAATACAAGAAGACATTTGCTTAGAAAGAGGTATAAATGGCTAATCAAAAGGATATTAGAAGAAGAATCCAAAGTGTAGATTCCATTATGCAAATTACTAATGCCATGCAATTAGTTGCTTCTGCTAAGTTAAGAAAAATAAGGACTAGGTTGGAAAATACCAAGCCTTATTTTGATACAGTTTATCAAAACATCAATGAAATATTAGGATCTGTTAATGAAACTACAGCCTTGATGGAAGAAAGACCAGTTAAAAATAGGGCTGTTATAGTTATAGCATCAGACAAGGGTCTAGCTGGTGGCTACAATAATAATGTAGTCAAAGAATCTTTAAAGACTATACAAAGTGATCCGGAAGTAAACACCAAGGTATTTACTACCGGTATCAGATCTTTGGGATTGTTTAGAAGAAATGGCATCAAAGCCAATATCGACTTTTCACATATATCCAAAGAACCCTTGGCTGAAGATGCTGCAGTAATGGGTGAATATTTCACAAGAGCCTTTATAGATAAGGAATTTGATGAAGTATACCTTGTTTATACAGAATTTAAATCAATGATGAGTTTTGAACCTAAAACAGTGAAATTATTACCTGCTTCAGGTTTCGACCATCACAAGACTAAGGAAGACCATTCTTTAAATATAGAATATGAATTTGAGCCATCAGCTCATTCTGTATTAACAAGGATGATAAAACAATATATTAATGTAACAGTTTATTCAGCTATTTTAGAATCTGCTGTATCCGAGCAAGCATCAAGATCAAATGCTATGGAATCGGCTACAACAAATGGAGAAGAATTAGTTGAAGAATTAGAATTACTATATAATAGAGCAAGACAGGCAGCAATCACTCAAGAAATTACTGAAATTGTTGGTGGAGCAGAGGCTCTTAATTAGATAGAAAGGAAAGTTATGGAAAAAGAAAATATAGGTAAGGTAGTCCAAGTTATAGGACCAGTGCTTGATATTAGATTTTCTTTAGGTTCTTTGCCAAAACTACTAAACTCTATAGTTATCAAAAAAGATAATTTAGAGGTAGTAGCTGAAGTTTCCCAACATATAGGGGATGATACTGTAAGATGTATTGCAATGACATCAACCGATGGACTACAAAGAGGAGACAAAGCTATAGATACTGGTAAACCAATATCAGTACCTGTAGGTGACCAAACCCTTGGTAGACTTTTCAATGTTTTAGGAAAAACAATTGATAAAAAAGAAAAAATAGCTGAAAACGCTGAAAGAGCACCTATACATAACAAGGCTCCAGAATTTGAAGATCTAAAACCAGCTAATGAAATATTTGAAACTGGTATAAAGGTTATAGACCTTATGTGTCCATATGCAAAGGGTGGTAAGGTTGGACTATTCGGTGGTGCCGGTGTAGGTAAAACAGTACTTATTCAAGAATTAATAAATAATATTGCTACAGAACACGGTGGATATTCAGTGTTTACAGGTGTTGGTGAAAGAACAAGAGAAGGTAATGACTTGTACTATGAAATGACTGAGTCAGGTGTTATAGACAAGACAGCTCTAGTTTTTGGACAAATGAACGAATCACCAGGGGCTAGAATGCGTGTTGCTTTAACAGGATTGACAATGGCTGAACATTTCAGAGACCAACAAAATAAAGACGTGCTATTATTTATTGATAACATCTTTAGATTTACCCAAGCAGGATCAGAAGTTTCTGCCTTGCTAGGACGTATGCCTTCAGCTGTAGGTTACCAACCAACTTTAGCAACAGAAATGGGACAACTACAAGAAAGAATCACATCAACAAAAAATGGTTCTATTACATCAGTACAAGCAGTATATGTTCCAGCTGACGACTTGACTGACCCAGCTCCAGCTACTACTTTTAACCACTTAGATGCTACAACTGTTTTATCTAGATCTATATCAGAATTAGGTATTTACCCAGCTGTAGATCCTTTGGAATCATCATCTAGAATCTTAAATGAAGATACAGTGGGCAAGAGACACTATGATGTAGCTAGAAGAGTCCAAGAAACCTTGCAAAAGTATAAAGATTTGCAAGATATCATATCTATCTTAGGTATGGATGAATTGTCAGAAGAAGATAAGATCATAGTTGCTAGGGCAAGGAAGATCCAAAGATTCTTATCACAACCCTTCCATGTAGCAGAAGTATTTACAGGCTACCAAGGACAATATGTTCCATTGGAAGAAACTATTAGAGGATTTGAAGAAATCTTAGATGGTAAGCATGATGATATACCTGAATCTGCCTTCCTATACTGTGGAACAATAGAAGATGTGGTGGCAAAAGCTAATAAAGACAAGTAGGAGGTAACAATGGATGAATTAAGATTGAAAATTGTTACTCCTGATAGAGAATTTTATAATGATACTGTTGATATGCTTATAGCAAAATCAGAAATAGGCGAATTTGCTATATTAAAAAATCATCTACCAATGGTAGCTTCATTACAAATTTCTTATTTAAAAATAAAGAAAGATGGAGACTTTAGATTTGCTACAATTGCAGGTGGATATCTAACTATGAAAGACAATGAGATAGTCGTAATCTCAGATGCCGTTGAATGGAGAGAAGAGATAGATAAAGAGAGAGCTATCAGAGCAAAGGAAGAAGCAGAAAGAAGACTTCAAGAAGCTAAAGATTCCTCTTCATTTGATAGGGCAGAACTTGAACTTAAAAAGGCTATCAATAGGTTAAATATAAAAGATTTATAGAAAAAACTGGATTTTATATCCAGTTTTTTTAGTATATAAAAAGCGTGTGGATTATCCACACGCTTTATAATCTTAGTAATTAATTTATTTTATTAGTTTTCGATATATTTAATTGTTGTTGCGCCCATCTTATCTGCAAATGATTCTGGGTTTGCATTTGAAATATCGTTAGGAATGTTGTCTGTTACACCATCAACATTATCAACTAATTTCTTGTAAATTTCGTCATATTGTTCTTTTGTGAATGTTTTGAATCTTGAGAAGTCTTCAGAAATTTGAACACCTTCTGTTTCAACACCGTGAACTTGAGCTTGTCCACCCTTGAATTGACCTTCAACAGCTTCTTTTGTTGCTAGGTATACTGAACCTTGTAAGTTCTTCATAGCTGATGTGATAACTTCTTGACCCATATCTTTTTGGTCTACGTCAACACCAATCATAACAGCTTTGTTATCTTGAGCAGCTTTAAGTACTGATGAACCAATACCACCACCACAAGAGAAGATTACTTCAGTTCCTTCTTGGAACCATGATGATGCCATTGTTTGGATTTCTGGTTTAGCTTCGAATGAACCTGTATAGTTGTATTTAACTTCTACTTTTGTTCCTAATTCTTCTGCTGCGTGGTTAGCACCTGCTATAAATCCAAATCCGAATTTAATAACTGCTGGTACTGCTACCCCACCCATGAAACCTAATTTTGTGTAACCATCTTTAACTGCTGCATAACCTGCTAAGAAACCTGATTGTTCTTCTTTATATAAAACAGCTGTTGTGTTTTCAGCGATTTTTACTTCTGTCTTACTTATTTTTGGTTCAAAGTCAACTGCTATAAACTTAATTTCTGGATGTTCAGATTGAGCTTGACCTACAGCTTCCTCGAATAGGTAACCAGGTGTTACAACAATTTTTGCTCCAGCTGCTATAGCTTGATCAATAGCTTGTTTATAAATTTGTTTACCTTCACCAGCTGGTCTTAAGTAGTTAGCTTTTACGCCAGCTTCTTTAGCGAATTGTTCTAAATCTTCAAATGAACCTTGGTTAAATGACTTGTCATCGATTGTACCTAAGTCTGTGATTAGGTATAATGAATTGTCATCTAATTCCATTTTACCTGCTTCTGCACCAGTTTCTTTACCGGTTTCTTTACCGGTTTCTGTACCTGTTTCTTTTACAGTTTCTTTACCAGTTTCCTTACCACCATTTGAACATGCAACTAATGATAATACTAGTACTAAAGCCAATAATAGAGATAAAACTCTCTTCATATTCATGTTTTTTCCTCCTAGAAAATTACAATGTTTTATAAAGCATCTCTGCCTAGTTTACTAAGATTCTTTACATAATATATTATAGCATAAGCAATTTTTTTTGTCATTAAATGTAAGTGTTTACAAAGGAATTATTAAAAATATTTAACTGTAAAAACGTCTCAAAATAGACAAAAAAAGACCAAGATAAATTAGCATCTTGGTCTTAAAAATTTTATTTTATCTCTTACCCTTATCAAATGGTACACCTGCAGCAGATGGAGCTGCTGACTTTTTAGATGTAAATACTAGGGCAAGTATTGTTACAATATAAGGCATTATTTGGTATACAACTTGAGGAATATTTAAGTTTGCTAGGAATGGTATGCCTGTGTAAGCAGCTGATACGGCTTTCAATAAACCGAAGAAGAAGGCTGCTAAAGCAATATATCCTGGCTTCCATTGACCAAATATCAATACAGCTATAGCTAAGAAACCGTAACCGGCTACTGAAGCGTTAAATTCTGTTGATATTGGAATGATATAAACTAATCCACCAAGTCCACCTAAGGCTCCTGATATTAAAACACCTGACCATCTGATACCTTTAACAGATACACCGGCTGCATCAGTTGCTTGAGGGAATTCACCAGCTGATCTTAATCTTAGTCCAAATGCTGTCTTGTAGATTACTAATGAAGCTATTATTAATATAGCGAATCCTATATAAGTAGTAATATAAGCGTTTTGGAAAAGTATCGGTCCAATAAATGGAAGGTCACCTAATACTGGAACTTTATCTATTCTAAATGCACCTGTAAAAGCAATTTGTTGGATACCTACCATTGATCTTGCTATGAAAATAGAGAATGCTGGGGCAAACATATTTATAGCTGTACCTGAAATTGTTTGGTCAGCTAACATATTTATAGAAGCAAAAGCATGTAGTGATGAATATATAATTCCAGCTACAATTGCTAGAAGCATTGCAATAAATAAGTTGAATTGTGTATTTCCAGTTTCTCCGCCTGAAAAGTGTAGGTAAATAGTACCAGCAAAGGCGCCCATTACCATGATACCTTCAAGTCCAATGTTTATTACCCCTGATCTTTCTGAGAACATAGCTGCTAAAGCTACTATTAATAGGGGAATTGAGAAGTACATAGTTTGTTGTAATAAGAAATATAAAGCGTTCATTATTTATCTCCTCCTTCCACTACTTCATCGGTTTTATCAAGGTTTGGAGCTGTTGTATTTTCTATAGTTTCAGCGTTGATATTTGAACCTTCGTCCTTATTTTTCTTGCTTAATAATTGCCTAAATAATACAGATAAGGCTGATACATAAAGTATAAATGAAATAACCATTGTGATTAATTCAGGAGCATAACCATATGTTTGTATTGCTTGACCACCCATTTTTAGGTAAGAAATCAGTGCTGTTGATAAGAATACACCAACAGGTTCATTTAATCCTAATAGAGCAATGGCTATACCATCAAAACCTTCCGCTGGGATAACTTCTTGTACTGTTAAGTGGTTACCAGCTCCTGATAAGTATAGGGAAGCTCCACCAAAACCAGCAAGAGCGCCAGCTATTGCCATTGATAATACTATAGCTTTATTTTCGTTAACACCAGCATATTTAGCTGCATGTCTATTTAATCCAACTCCCTTTAATTCATAACCAAAGGTAGTTTTCTTTAATATAATATAAATAATAATAACTGCTATTACTCCTAGGATAAATCCACCACCAGAAATTGTTCCAGGGAAAATTTTATCTAAGCCCATCTTAGGTATATGCGTTTCAATCGACACTGTATTGTTGTGTAATTGGTTATATAGACCTAATCTTTTAATTAAATAGTTAACTAAATACATGGATGAATAGTTAAGCATGATAGATGTGATAACTTCGTTAACATTTCTATAAGCCTTTAAGGCACCTACTATGGCCCCCATTAAAGCTCCACCTATACCAGCAACTAAGAAAGCAACTATCCATAAAACACTTGGACTTACACTTGCTTCTAATTTAGCTGATACTAGGATTGCTAAAAATCCACCAACTAGGAATTGACCAGAAGCACCAATGTTAAATAGTCCAGTTTGGTAACCAAAGGCTACTGATAAACCGGTGAATAACAATGGTGTCATATGGTAAAGTAAGTCACCAAATCCTGTTAAACCACGTGTAAAAGGTCCTTGGAAAAATTTAGGTATAGCATTTGCTGCTTGTTCTGGATTAGTTGCTACTATTACTATAATACCAACAACTAAACCTATTAATACTGCTATTATTGAAGGGGCAGCGGCTCTAAATATACCGGCTCCTTTTTTATGTTTATTAGTCATTTACTTTAACCTCCATACGCTTTGCACCAGACATATAAAGACCTAGTTCTTGTTCTGTAGTTGTACTTGGAGTAACTTCAGCTACTATTTGACCTTCGTACATAACTAAGATTCTATCGGAAATACCTAGCACTTCATTTAGTTCAAATGATATTAGCAAAACACCCTTTCCGTTATTTCTATCGTCTATAAGTCTGCTATGGATATATTCTATAGCACCAACGTCTAAACCACGAGTTGGTTGAACAGCTATAAGTAGATCATGAGGTCTTTCAATCTCTCTAGCTACTATAGCTTTTTGTTGGTTACCACCAGACATTGAACGAGTAATTGTGTCTGGTCCCTTACCTGCTCTAACATCATATTGGTCAATCAATACTTCAGAATAATTTCTAACTTCATCAAATTTGATGAAGCCACCATTTTGGAAGGCTGGTTCGAAGTATTGTTGTAATACCATATTTTTTTGTAGGTCATAATCTAGGATTAAACCATGTTTATGTCTATCTTCTGGGATATGGGATAGACCATGGGTATTTCTAAATCTTATATTTTTCTTTGAAATATCTTCATTGTTTAATTCAATAGTACCTGTGTAATTGTCAATAAGACCTGAAAGTGATTCAACTAATTCTGATTGACCATTTCCATCTATACCGGCTATACATACAATTTCTCCAGCCCTTACATCAAAGTTAAGACCCTTTAGTTCTTTTTGACCAGCTAAAGTATGGTCGATTGTCAAGTCTCTTACTCTAAGAACTCTGTCACCTAGTTTAGGAGTACCAAGTTCAAAGTTTAAATCAACCTTACGTCCAACCATCATTTCTGACATTTCTTCAACTGATACTGAAGATACAGGGACTGTACCGATTAATCTACCTTTTCTAAGTACTGTAACGGTATCAGCTACTTCCTTGATTTCATTTAACTTGTGGGTGATAAATATGATTGATTTACCTTCAGCAACAAGTTTTTTCATTATTTGAAGTAACTCTGTGATTTCTTGTGGAGTTAAAACTGCGGTAGGTTCGTCAAATATTAAAATATCATTGTCCCTATAAAGCATCTTGATGATTTCAACTCTTTGTTGCATACCAACAGTTATGTCTTCTATTAAAGCATCTGGATCTATATTGAAATTATATCTATCAGATATTTCCATAGCCCTCTTACGAGCTTCTTTCATTTGTAATACACCACCCTTGGTTGTTTCTGCTCCTAGGACAATGTTTTCTAGAACTGTAAAATTTTGTACCAATTTAAAGTGTTGGTGCACCATACCGATACCGTATTTTGTAGCTTCATTTGGGTCGGTAATATCTACCTCTTTACCCTTAACACGGATTGTACCTGAATCAGGCTCATATAATCCGAATAAAATGGACATAAGTGTAGACTTACCAGCTCCATTTTCTCCTAACAAAGCTAAAATTTCACCTTCGTGTAGGTTGATAGTAACATCTTCGTTAGCTACAACCCCAGGGAAGGTTTTTGTGATATCGAGCATTTCAATAACTTTTTTAGTCATTTCATCCTCCGTGAATTATCTGTTGCACGTAAAAAAGTGCATTCTATACAAAATGAGTATACCACAAAAAATAGCTAAATATCTAACCAGAAATGCATTCTTTATAAAAAAAAGCCAACGCTTTCAGAGATTTTTTCTTAGAGTATAATCTAAGCCCTAAAATCAGCGACGATTTGAAATATGAAAACAATTTAAAAATTAAAAAATATTAACATTTGTCTCTTGTCGCATAAATAAAGCTAATATATATAATGTAAAATATAGAAATTTATATGCTAAAATAAGTATAGAGGTAAAAATGGATTACATAGACTTATTAAAAAACATAGACAATAACAAATTGAAAAATATAAATTTAATACATGTTGATGAACCATATTTTATGGATTTGGCAAATAAAGTTTTAATTAAAGACTTCCTAGGTGAAGAATTTATAGATTTTAATTATGAAAAAATTAATTTTTCTGATTTAGACGGAGATATATTTGATACTAGTGTTGAAACCCTGCCTTTCATGTCTGATAAAAGGCTTATTATAATTGAAGGCTTTGATATAAACAAAGATTCTTTAAAAAAGAATGAAGCTATATTAGATTTTATAAGTGAAAAATTTGAAAAATTTAATTCCTCAACCTATATCTTCTTTATATATAGGGGAGACAAGTTATTTAAAGGAAAATTTGTAAAAAATCTTATCAAACATGGTGATCTTTATACATTCACAAGGTTAGATAAAAATAAATTTACTTCATTTGTTCAAAAATACTTTTTATCGAAAGGTGTAAGGTTAGATTTTAGGTCAACAAGTTTGATAGTTGATAGACTCAGATATCTTGATAGGGATGCAAGTAAAAATTTATTTGAGGTTGAAAACGAATTAAATAAATTAGCTAACAATATTAAGTCAAGCCAGCCTTCTTATGATGAAATAGAAGAATCTATCATAGATAGCTTTGAAGAAAAAATCTTTGGCTTGCTTGATTACATGTCTGCTAAAGATCCGGTAAAAGCTTTATCAGCCTATAAAACCATGGATGGTGAAGATAAGGTCATGATATATTTCATGATTATAAGGCAGATAAGAAATATGATTTGTGTAAAGGATTGTGAACAGAAAAGAATTAACATGCAAACAGGTCAGTCATATTGTGGACTTGGAAATTACGAATATGGAAAACTCCAAAGATTTGTAAGAAGATTTGAAATGGATGATTTATTAAAAATCCACCATCTTTGCTATGAAGGTGAAGAAATGAGGAAGACCTCAAAAAGAACCATGGATGAAATAATCACTAGAATAATATTAGAATTTTGTATAGCCTAAGAACAAGCTCTCAAGTATGAGCTTGTTTTTTTGTTTTTATATATGATTGATATGAATAAGAAGAAAGCTGACTTTAATAAAAAACTAGAAAAACACGAACAATTCATCTATAATATATTTAATATTCGTAAAAGAGGTAGATAAAATGAAAAGAAGTGTAAGAATAGTTGAAATAACAAGAACTTTATTAAGTAATCCAAATACGATAATTCCTCTTGGGGAATTTACCCAAAAATTTAATTGTGCGAAGTCCTCTATAAGTGAAGATATCGCTATAGTAAAGGAAACTTTTGACTTAAATAAAGCAGGTTTAATTGAGACGGTTTCTGGGATAAATGGAGGAGTTAGATATATAACAGATATTTCTGAAGAAGAGGAAAAAATATATATAAATGAGTTGATAGATGAGTTAAATGATCCAAAGAGAATTCTTCCTGGGGGCTATTTTTATCTATCAGATATAATTACAAATCCTGTTTATTTGAAAAAAATAGGAAGAATAATTGCCAGCAGGCATAAATTTGATGAAATTGACTATGTTCTTACGATTGCTACAAAAGGCATAAGTCTAGCTCAAGCTATAGCCTATGAACTGGGGATTCCTATTGTGATTGCGAGAAAAGAATCTAAAATTACTGAGGGTTCAACTGTTTCTGTGAAATATAGGTCTCAGTCAAGTCCTAACCTAGTTAAAAATATGGAAGTTGGTAGAGATAGTATAAAATCTGGTTCTAAAGTGTTAATAGTAGATGATTTCTTTAGGGGTGGAGGCTCTATCAATGGACTGGCTTCACTTGTTGAAATATTTGAATCAGAAACTCTTGCAGCTTATGTCTTATGCGAATACAAGGACAAGGGACTTGTACAAAAAATACATACAAAATCACTAATCCAGATAGAATCGATGGACATGGATAGCGGGAAATTAGTTTTAAAAGCAGGTACAATTTAGTATTAAATTAAAATAATTAAATAAATTCAAACAAAACACGAACTATTATAAAACATAATTGAATATAGTTCGTGTTTATTATATAATTTTTATAGATTAATGATATTACTTCAATATCATTAAAATTTATTTGGAGGGATTTATGGAAAAGTTTTTTAAACTAAAGGAGAATAATACTAATATCTCTAAGGAAATTATTGCTGGAATTACAACATTCTTTGCCATGTCATATATAATCATAGTTAATCCAACTATGTTGGCAGAGTCTGGTATGCCATGGGGTGCTGTATTCTTATCTACAATTATAGCGTCAGTAATCGGGACCCTAGTAATGGCCTTGGTTGCGAATGTTCCTTATGCCCAAGCTCCAGGAATGGGACTAAATGCATTTTTTGTTTACACTGTATGTTTCCAATTAGGATTTACCTGGCAACAAGCCTTGTCAATGGTATTTATTTGTGGAATTATCAATATTTTAATTACAGTTACAAAAGTAAGGAAGGTGATTATAACAGCCATTCCTAAGTATTTACAAAATGCAATTGGTGGTGGTATTGGTATTTTTATAGCCTATCTAGGATTCTTAAATGTTGGACTTATAAATTTTGAATCAGGTGTGCCAGCCTTATCTACCATCAATAATTCAGGCTTATATGTATTTTTAATTGGATTATTTGTGACAGTTATATTGTATTTATTAAATGTGAAAGGAAGTATTTTTATAGGAATTATATTGACAGCTCTTATAGGAATACCTTTTGGAGTAACGACAACTGCAAATACAATGGGCTTTAGTGAAGCCTTATCACAATTACCACAAACCTTTGGGGTGATTTTTACAAGTGAAGGACTTCCTTCATTATTTACAGATTTAACAAAATTACCTTTAGTACTTATTACTATATTTGCATTTTCAATGTCTGATACATTTGACACTATCGGTACTTTTATAGGTACAGGTATAAGAACAGGAATATTCTCAGAAGAAGATACTAGAGCCTTAGAAAACAATCCAGGTTTCTCTTCGAAAATGGACAAGGCGCTATTTGCTGATGCTACAGCTACTTCAATAGGGGCAGTATTTGGTACATCAAATACAACTACTTATGTGGAGTCAGCAGCAGGAATAGGGGCGGGTGGAAGAACTGGTCTTACTTCAGTAGTGACCTCTATTTGTTTTATATTGAGTGCATTTTTCGCAAAATATATTTCAGCTATTCCAAATCAAGCAACTGCGCCAGCCTTGATTATAGTTGGATTCTTGATGATTGCTTCATTTTCTGATATCAAATGGGAAGATATTGATCAAGCCATACCAGCATTTTTTGCAGCTGCATTTATGGCCTTATCATATAGCATTTCATATGGTATAGCTACAGGTTTTATATTCCACTGTTTAGTACAAACAGTAAGAGGTAAGGCAAGAGAAACTCATCCAATTATCTGGATAGTTGCAGGATTATTTATATTAAACTTTGTTTTATTAGCTGTCTTATAAAATATTCAAATTTGATTCATCTGTTGGGTATATTATCCAGCAGATGTTTTTTTTTGTATGGTTTTATTGTATGTAAAAACCCTCCTTCCAGATTCTGGATGGAGGGTTTAGATTTCTAGCTATATTTATTAAGCTTGAGCTTTGTTTAATTTGCTTGCTAATTTGCTTAAATCTCTTGAAGCTTTGTTTTCATGAATTACATTTTTAGATACAGCTTTCTTTAGCTTTTTATCTAAAGTTTTTAATAATTCTTGTGCATCTTCTAGTCTTTCTTCTTCAACAGCCTTATCAAATTTCTTTACTAATGTTTTTAATTCGCTTTTCTTTGATTTGTTTTCAGCTGTTTGTCTTTTAGTAACATCTATTCTTTTAATAGCTGACTTAATATTTGCCATTGCATACCTCCTATAAAATAGTCTTAAATAACATCATTAAGTATACCAGAAGACTTTTTAAAAAGCAAGAAAAAATAAAAGCTGCCTATAAAAATAATCTTAAAAATGTTATAATAGGTTTATTAATGAAAAAAATAAGAAAATTACGAAAGATAGGACAAAGACATGAATAGAGATAGTGAAATACTTATTGAAGAAAGTTTAGACCAGATAAATAAAAAACCAAATCCTATATGGGAGTGGACAAAATCGATTTTAATAGCGGTTGTAATAGCTCTTATAATTAGAGTTTTTCTATTTCAGCCTACAAGAGTCCAGGGTGAGTCCATGATACATACTCTTGAGAATGACGACAGGATTATTCTTAATAAAATATCTATGAAGATAAGTCCATTAAAAAGAGGTAATATAGTCGTTTTAAGATATGATAGAAATCAAGATTATGTTAAGAGAATAATCGGCTTGCCTGGTGAAAATATTCAAATCATAGATGGCAAGGTCTATATTAATGGTGAACTTTATGAAGAAGACTATATCACCGGGGATTACACAGATACCATTAATGGTTTTGAATGGAAATTAAATGAGGATGAGTATTTTGTACTAGGAGACAATAGGCAACCAGGTGGATCTACTGATTCTAGAGTTTTTGGACCTGTACATGTGAATTCTATAAAAGGAACTGTAAGATTTAGATATTTTCCATTCAATAGTTTCGGAGTGTTAAAATAGTGGACAGAAGTGTAGAAAGAAAGTTAAGGCATAGGAAGAATAGGCAAAAGCAAAAAAATAGAAATTTGATTAAATTAATAATCTTTTTATTCCTATTAGCTATATTTATTGTAATGCTTATAAATTCCTTTTTATTTACAGTTGTGACTGTTGATGGTGACTCCATGCAAAGGACTCTTTTTGATGGAGACAGGTTATTAGTAAAGAAGATTGGTGTAAATAAAGATGATATAAATGTAGATGATTTAGTTTACTTCAAGGGAAATGATAATAAATATTACTTAAAAAGAATTGTTGCTTTGCCAGGTGATGTAGTTGAAATTGTAAATAGCAGGTTAATTATAAATGGTATAGAAAAGACAGAAGATTACACTAGAGGAGATGCCACTCAGGCTTATGACGTAAATAAGTGGATTTTGAAGGATGATGAATTCTTTGTCTTAGGTGATAATAGGTACAAGAAAACTTCAGTAGATTCAAGGGCTTTTGGTCCAATTAATATAAAATCTATACAAGGTAAGGTTATAAGAAAGTTAAAGTGATAAGTATTTTTTGAAAGGTGATTATGGATATTAAAAAAGAAAATATAAGAAATTTTTCAATAATTGCCCATATAGACCATGGGAAATCAACCCTAGCTGATAGGTTGATTGAAGAAACTGGCTCTGTAACCCAAAGGGAGATGAGTGACAGGTTATTGGACAGTATGGATCTTGAAAAAGAAAGAGGAATTACAATTAAATTAAAGGCTGTAAAAATATTTTACGATGCCTTAGATGGTGAAAGATACATGCTAAACCTAATAGATACCCCAGGGCACGTTGACTTTAACTATGAGGTGTCTAGGTCTTTGGCTGCTTGTGAAGGCGCTTTGTTGATAGTAGATGCAAGTCAGGGGATTGAGGCTCAAACTCTTGCAAATACATATTTAGCTATGAATCAAAACTTGGAAATAGTGCCAGTTATAAATAAGATTGACCTACCTTCAGCAAGAGTAGATGAAATTAGGATGGAAATCGAAGATGTATTAGCTTTAGAAGCTAGTGAAGCACCTGCTATATCTGCTAAAGAAGGTATAAATATTAGAGATGTTTTAGAAGCTATAGTAAAAGAAATACCTGCTCCTAAAGGTAGGGATGACAATCCTCTTCAAGCTCTTATCTTTGACTCCTACTATGACACCTATAGGGGAGTTGTCATGTATGTAAGAGTAAAAGAAGGAAAGATCTATCCTGGGCAAGAAATAAAGATGATGTCAACAGGTTCTAAGTTTGAAGTTACTGAAGTGGGTTATTCCATGAGGGGGGAATTTAAAACTGATGAAATAACCGCTGGTGACGTAGGTTACGTAGTTGCTTCAATCAAGGATATCAAGCAAGCAAGAGTTGGTGATACCATTACCTCTGCCGACAATCCTGCAGCAGAGCCCCTGCCAGGTTATCAAAAAGCTTTGCCAATGGTTTATTCAGGATTATATCCGGCAGAGGGTGAATCTTACAATGATATAAGGGATGCTTTAGAAAAACTTAAGGTTAACGATGCTGCCTTAGAATTTGAACCGGAAACATCTGCAGCCCTAGGTTATGGTTTTAGAACTGGTTTCCTAGGTCTATTACACATGGAAATCATTCAAGAAAGATTAGATAGGGAATTTGGTCTAGACATTATAGCAACAGCTCCTTCAGTTATATATAGGATACATCTGAAGGACGGTAAGGTGATAGAGGTGCAAAACCCAACTGATTACCCAGACCAAACCCTGATAGATTTTGTAGAAGAACCTTTAGTAAAAGCCTCTATCATGACTCCAGAAGCTTATATTGGTCAAGTTATGGAATTATGCCAAGAAAAAAGAGGGGTATTTGAAACTATGGAATACCTAGATAAGAACTTGGTTCAAATAAAATACATTCTTCCTTTAAACGAGGTAATATATGACTTCTTTGATGCTTTAAAATCAAAAACTAGGGGATATGCATCCTTAGATTACGACTTCTACAAGTACCAAAGGTCAGACCTTGTAAGGTTAGATATATTATTAAATGGAGAACCTGTAGACGCCTTATCACTAATAGTTCATGAAGATAAGGCCTACGAAAGAGGAAGAAAAATTTCAAGCAAGTTAAAAGAAGAAATACCAAAGCATATGTTCTCTATACCTATTCAAGCAGCTATTGGTGCTAAGATAATAGCTAGAGAAACAGTTTCTGCAAATAGAAAAGACGTTATTGCTAAATGTTACGGTGGTGATATTTCTAGAAAGAGAAAGCTTCTCGAAAAACAAAAAGAAGGTAAGAAACGTATGAGATCCGTTGGTAGGGTTCAAGTGCCACAAGATGCATTCTTAGCTGTATTGAAATATGACGAAGGTGAATAATAGGAAGATTAGATGAAAAATATTGGTTTATACATTCATATACCATTCAGGATATATAAACACAACCATAGGGCTGTTTTATCCTATTTTAATAAAGATTTTTATATAAGAGATTATTTCAAGTACTTGAGAAAAGAGTTAGATTTAAGGATGAAAGATGACTACCTTATTGACTCTATCTACCTAGGAGGTGGTGATCCATCTTCTGTAAACACAGATTATATCACTGATTTACTAGACTATATTTATGAGAAATATAATGTAAGACCAGAATGTGAAAAGACTATAGAAGTAGATCCGCAAATACCAGAGATAAGAATACAAAGATATGTTGAGCATGGTATAAATAGGTTTTCAATAAAAGCCTTTACTTTTTTACAAAAAGGCCTGGATAATTTAGATTTGCTTCATAGTAAGGAAGATATCATCCATATTATTAAAGTGATTAGAAAGTTTAAGATACAAAATATTAACCTAGATATGTTCTTTGCTTATCCAGAAGAAACTTTTAAGGATATTGAAACTGACATTTCATATATCAACAAGTTGCAAGTGCCGCATGTTTCTTTTTACTCGGCTAAATCCGAGGAGGATATTATATTAACAGAAGACAATATGGAATCAAGGATAGAGGTTACAGGTATAAATGTAGAAGAAAGTGCGGAGTTTATATCTAAGAAACTACTATCTATAGGATATGAGCATTATGAATTAAACCATTACTGCAAAAAAGGATACCAGTCTTATCACAACAAAAAGTACTGGAATCTTGATGAATACCTGGGTATAGGTATGGGAGCAAGTGGCTTTATTGATAATGTTTTATACACGAATTCTTTTGAATTTGAAGATTACTTTAGGAAATTAAGATTGAATGAATTGGCCTATCAGGAAAAAGACTTATTGACTGACGAAGAAAAGTCTGTCTATTATATAATTAATAAGATGACTATGAATGAAGGTTTGGATTTAAAAGAATTTAAAAATAGGTTTGCTATAGATTTTAAAGAGAAATATAAGGATATAATTAATAAATATTTGAATGATAATCTTATAGAAATATCGGATGATATAATTAAATTTACAGACGAAGGTTTGTACTACTCCAACGAATTTTACACAAATATAATATAATTTTAGAGCGGTTAAATCTGATAAAGCAAGATATTATCAGTGTTTGATCGCTTTTTATTTTTAAAACAAAAAAAGTTAGCACTTAGACTTGACAAGTGCTAAAAGATACTCTATACTAGTATTAGCACTTGAGATAGAAGAGTGATAAAAGGAGGATATATATGGATGAAAGAAAAATAAAAATATTAAATACAATTATAAAGTCATATATAGACTCTAAAGAGCCGGTCGGTTCTAGGGCTTTGTCAAAACTACCAGAAATTGGAGTTTCGGCAGCAACTATTAGAAACGAGATGGCCGACTTAGAAGAATTAGGTTATTTGGAAAAATTGCATACATCGTCAGGTCGTATACCTTCAAATGAGGCGTATAGACAATATGTTGATGCGATTCTTACAAATAAAATACCTATAAAACATAGACCAGTAAGTATCTATGATATGTCTAACATGAGTCAATCAGAAGCTTTAGATACTATTATAGGAAATGCTATCAAAATGCTGGCTGATATAAGTGGATATACAGCTTTGGCTTTATTACCAGAGATGACAGACGTATATTTGAAATATATCAATATAGTATATTTGAGTCCTAAAGAATTAGTGATCATTTACATATATAATTCTAAGGAAGTTATTTCAGACAGTATCAGATTAAAACAACCGATTGATAGACATACTTTAGATTTAGTAAATAGTCTGTTAAATTCAAGCCTTATAAATAAGAAGAGAAGTGAAATCTTGGAAGAATTACATTCTACAACTTATGAAGTTTTAAGAAGACAACATACAGTTTTAGATGAAATTATTCCGGTTATAGAAAAGACAACCAGCTTCCATTCAGAAGATAAAGTTTTATACGAAGGTCTTGATAATATTTATACCTATAATAAGGATAGTATAGAAAATAATTTAGACTTAATAAATTATCTGAAAACTGACAATTCCTTGATGGGAATATTATCAGCAAATATGGATTCAGATCTTCAAGTTTACATAGGTGAAGAGATAGGTATAGAAGAATTCAAAGAATTTTCTATAATTACCATGACTTTTTCAAATGGTAAAGGAGTCAAGGGTAAGATTGGTATCTTGGGACCTAATAGTATGACTTATGATAAGGTTTTAGCAGATTTAACACTGATAAATAGGTATATAAATGGACATATAGAAAGAAGGTAGCTATGGCGAAAAAGGAAAAAGAGAATTTAGAAGAAGAGTTACAGGAAAATAAAGAAACAGAAAATCTAGAAAATGAAGAGATAAAAGAAGAGACTGAAGAAAAAGAAGAATCTCAGGAGCAAGATGAAGTTATTTCAGAATTAGATAAGGTGAAAGATTCCTACATTAGATTACAAGCTGATTTTGAAAACTTTAGAAGGAGAACGGAAAAGGAAAAATCTGATATATATAAGTTTGCTTCTGAAAAACTAGTAGGAAAACTTTTATCAGTATTAGACAATTTGGATAGGGCCTTAGCTGAATCGAAAGAAGATGATTCATTTACACAAGGTGTAAGTTTGGTAAGAAAAGAATTTCTTGAAATCTTACAAGCTGAAGGTCTAGAGGAAATAGAATCAGATGGAGCTGTATTTGATGCAAATTTACATCATGCAGTATTGATGGAAAAATCTGATGAAGTAGAATCCGGATCGATAATAGAAACCTTCCAAAAAGGTTATAAATTGAATGACAAAGTAATTAGACCAGCAATGGT
>NZ_CAMPYN010000011.1 GCF_946998255.1 uncultured Helcococcus sp.
AGATATAAGGGGCTTGGTGAGATGAATGCCGACCAATTATGGGAAACAACCATGAACCCAGACAATAGGATTTTAATCCAAGTTACTTTAGATGATGAATCCTTGACTTTAGATGAAACATTTTCAGTGCTAATGGGAGACAAGGTTGAACCAAGAAGAGAATTTATAGAAGAAAATGCTCAATATGCAGAAAACATTGATGCTTAGGAGATAGTATATGACAGAATTTCAACATTCAAATATAATTCAAAGAGATATAGAACAAGAAATGAGACAGTCTTATTTAGACTATTCTATGTCAGTTATTGTTTCAAGAGCATTACCTGATGTAAGAGATGGTCTAAAGCCTGTTCACCGTAGAATTTTATACGGGATGAATGAACTAGGTCTCTTATCAAATAAACCACATAGAAAGTCAGCTAGACTAGTCGGTGAAGTAATGGGTAGGTTTCATCCACACGGTGACTCAGCTATTTATGATGCAGTTGTTAGACTAGCCCAAGACTTCAATACCAGATATCCATTAGTTGATGGGCAAGGTAACTTTGGTTCTATGGATGGTGACGGGGCAGCTGCCCAACGTTATACCGAAGTAAGGATGACAAAGTTAGCCCAAGAAATGTTAAGGGATATAAATAAAAATACAGTAGATTTTCAACCAAACTTCGATGAAGAGGAATTAGAACCTAAAGTATTACCATCAAGATTTCCAAACTTATTAGTAAATGGATCAGCTGGTATAGCTGTTGGTATGGCTACAAACATGGCTCCACATAACTTAGGTGAAGTTATTGACGGAACCATAGCTTATATGGAAGATCCGGAAATTTCTTTTGAAGATTTGATGCAATATATTCCAGGACCAGATTTTCCAACTGGAGCTAATATATTAGGCAAAAAAGAAATCATTGAAGCCTATAAAACTGGACGTGGCAAGGTAAGAGTAAGGGCAGAGGCTCATATAGAAGAGTTTAAGTCCAAACATGTAATTATAGTTACAGAAATACCTTATACAATTAATAGGTCTAAATTAATCTTAAAGATAGTTGAACTAGTAAGGGATAAGAAAATCGAAGGTATCACAGATATCAGGGATGAGTCTAATATAAATGGTACAAGAATTGTAATTGAAACAAAGAGAGATGCAAATCCAAATGTTGTTTTAAATAACTTGTATAAGCAAACACAAATGACTACAACCTTTGGTATCATAAATCTAGCCCTTGTAAATGGTATACCTAAAGAATTGACCCTAAAAGAGTTGATTCACCATTATGTAGACCATCAAAAAGAAGTTGTAACAAGACGTACACAATTTGACTTAGACAAGGCAGAGGCAAGAGCCCACATAGTTGAAGGTTTAAGAATCGCCTACGATAATATTGAAGAAATAATTAAAATCATTAGATCAAACTATGATGATGAAGAAATCAAGAAAGAATTTGCTAAGAAGTTTGCTTTAACAGATGCCCAATCTCAAGCTATTTTAGACATGCAATTAAAGAGGTTGTCAGGTCTAAATATAGAAAGATTAGAAAATGAATACAAGGAACTTTTAGAAACAATTAAAAATCTAAAGGCTATTTTAGCTGATGAAAAACTTTTAATTGGGGTAATAAAAGAAGAACTTTTAGAAATCAAAGAAAAATTTGGTGATGAAAGAAGAACAAAAATAGTTCCAGCAGAAGGTGACTTTGACGAAGAAGAGTTAATTGAAGAAGAAGAAGTATTGATTACTCTTACAAACCAAGGTTATATAAAGAGACTTCCAGCTGATACCTACAAGGTTCAAAATAGGGGTGGTAGAGGAGTTTCAGGTATGACAACAAAGGATGATGACTTTGTTCAAGACCTATTTGTAACATCTACTCACAACAGCATATTATTCTTCACAAACAAGGGAAGGGTATATGTGAAAAAAGCTTACCAAATAAGGGAAGGTAAGAGAACTTCTAAGGGACAGGCTATTATCAATATCCTACCATTACAAGCAGGTGAAAAAGTATCAGCAGTTGTACCAGTGTCTGGTGTAGAAAAGGATACCTACCTAGTACTTGCTACAAAACATGGTAAAATCAAAAAGACACATTCTGAAGAATTTGAAAATATCAGAACTAGCGGCATCATAGCTATAAGCTTAGAAGACGATGATGAATTAATAGCTGCAAGAGAAGTTGAAGATAATCAACTTGCTGTATCTGTTACATCCTTAGGTCAATCTATAGTATTTAACTTAGATAGTGTAAGACCAATGGGTAGAAATGCCAAGGGAGTAAAAATGATTAGCCTAAACAAGGAAGACTTCGTTGTAGATTTAAGTATCTATGAAGACCAAGAATACCTATTTACAGTTACTGAAAATGGATATGGGAAAAAGACCCTATTTAGACACTACAAGGAACAAAACCGTGGTGGTAAGGGTGTTAGAACCTACAAGATAACAAATAAAACTGGTAATTTAATTGCATCTAAACTTGTGAATATGGATGATGAAATCATGCTAGTGTCAGGAAATGGTCAAGTTATCAGACTAGCAAGCAAAGACATATCTACAGTAGGTAGGGCAACCCAAGGTGTAATCCTAAAGAGGGTAAAAGAAGAAGGCGACAAGATTGTTGCAGCAGCTAAGTATATAGCTGAAGAATAGGAGTTAATATGACTTTCGATATAGTTTATAATATTGGTGATTGCTTAGAAGCTTCACTTATTGGAGACTTAGATATCAATACTGTAGAAGAATTTAAGGATAGCCTAATAAATAAATTTAAGGAAGAAGACAAAGACTTGATTATAAATTTAGAATCATTAGATTATATTGATTCTACAGGTCTTGGAGCCTTTATGACAATCTACAAAGAAGTAGAAGATAGGGGCAAAAAGCTTAAAATAATTAATCCCAAGAAAAATATCTTAAAATTATTTAAGATTACAGAATTAGATACTATATTAAATTTGGAGGATTAAATGGATAAAATAAAATTAAGTATTCCATCAAATCCCAAATATTTATCGAGCTTAAGACTAACAGCATCTTCTTTAGCAAATACTTTAGAAATGGACTTAGACAAGATTGAAGATATAAAGGTTTTAGTTTCAGAGCTTTATACCTACTTGCTACCATCCTATGATGAAGTAAAGGTCATATTTGAAGTAGATAAGGATAAGTTAAATATAGTATTTGATGATATAGAAGCTTTTAATAAATTAAACACTAGTGATTTAGATTTTGAATTAAAAAAACAAATATTATTAGCCTTATCTGATGACCTTAAAATAGAAAAAAATAGCATAATTATAGTTGTAAACAAGTAGGTCCGTAATGACTAAAGAAAAACAAGTAAACAAGGATATTAAATACTTTGACGAGTTTAAACAACTAGAAGATCTGAGGCTTAAAAAAGAAAAATTAGAAAAAGCAAAGGGTGAAATAGACAAGGAAGAATTGAACAAAATCAAAAGAGAAATTAAAAGTCTTAGGGACTATTTAATTGAAGAAAACCTGTATATTGCAGAGATACTAGCAAAGAAATATACAAATAGGGGGATAGAATATGATGACCTCTTTCAAGTAGCTTCTTTGGGACTAGTTTTAGCTGTAGATAGGTTTAATGTCGATAGGGGCTTTGAATTTTCATCTTTTGCAACACCAACCATAACCGGTGAAATAAAAAGATACTTTAGGGATAAGGGCTGGACTATAAGGGTTCCAAGAAGGATACAGGAGTTATCTAAGCAAATTAATAATGCTAAACAAACCCTTAGTCAGAGGCTCCAAAGGACTCCAAGGATTGATGAGATAAGCGATTTATTGGATGTATCTGAAGAAGAGGTTTTAGAAGCCCTAGATGCTTCACAAGTTTATTCGCCACAATCTATAGACAAAAATTTTGATACTTCTTCTGAAGATAGTGAAATTAGTTTGTCTGATTTACTAGGAGAAGAGGATAAAAATTATGCATTTGTAGATAATATGAACTATATTACAGAAGCTATGAAAGATTTTTCGGATGTAGAAAAGAAAATAGTCTATTATAGATATTTTGATAAAATGACCCAGGTAGCTATAGCTGATAAACTAGGCGTTAGCCAAATGACAGTATCTAGGTTAGAAAAAAAAGTGATTAAAAAATTCAGAAAAGTCTTGGGAATAAAAGCTTAATATTAAAATTAGAACTGATTTTGCAGAGGTATATTTATTTTTGCGAAATCAGTTTTCTTTTTAAGAATTTAGGCTCACCTAACAAAAATATTTTACATAATAAATAAATGTGCTATAATTTAAACTAATTACAAGGAGGAAGTTATGAAAATTGAAAAAGAATTTTTACAAGAAAAAGCTAGAGAATTTAACAACAATAGAGCCTTGAGAATTTCGCAAAGAGCGGCTAGTTCAACAGGTCTAGTAGAAGCAAGTATAGATAAAAGAGAATATGATAGCAACAGGTTTCATTTTAATATTTCCTTACCTGAAACAAAGATAAGAAATCAAAATAAATCTGGTAGATGCTGGATATTTGCAGCTATGAATGTTTTAGAATATGCCTTGTGCCAAAAGTATAATCTAAAAGAATTCGAACTATCACAAACTTACATATATTTTTATGACAAGTTAGAAAGAGCAAATTATTTCTTTAATTCAATCTTAGAAACACTTGATGAAGAACCATCTTCAAGACTAGTGTCCCATATCTTATTATCACCAATGGGTGACGGTGGTCAATGGGATATGATTAAAAATATTGTGAAAAAGTATGGTGTTGTACCTGCTAATTCCATGCCCGATACAGCAAATTCTACTGCATCAGCAAATATGAATGATTACTTGACTAAAATGCTTAGAATGTATGCTAAAAATATTAGAAAAGCTCATCAAGAAGGCAAGTCTTTAGATGACTTGAGAGCAATGGTTGAAGAATACATGGGACAATTTTATAATGCCCTAGCAATTTCTTTAGGGACACCACCTGAAAAAATTGACTTTGAATATAGGGATAAGGATGACCAAGTTCATTCCGAAAAAGGACTAAGTCCTTTAGAATTCTTTAATTTGATTGACTTTGACCTAGACCAATATATTTCATTAATAAATGCGCCAACTAAAGATAAACCTTATTATAAATCCTATACAGTTGAACACCTAGGAAACGTTTTAGAAGGCGACTTAGTGAAATATGTAAATGTTCCTATAGAAATCATGAAAGAAGCTGTTGTAGACCAAATCAGGTCCAACGAGCCTGTATGGTTTGGTTGTGATGTTGGACAATTTTTCTCAAGAAAATCTGGAAAGTTAGATTTAACAACAGTAAATGTTTTTGATATGTTGGATGTCGATTATGATTTTAACAAGGAAGAAAGACTAGATTATCATGAATCATTGATGACTCATGCCATGGTATTTACGGGACTTGACTATGATATGGAAAATGAAAAACCTCTAAGATACAAGGTTGAAAACTCATGGGGTAGCAAGAGCGGTATAGATGGTTACCTAGTAATGTCAGATGAATGGTTTGAAGAATACATGTACCAAGTATTGGTAAACAAGGCTTACCTACCTGAAGAAGTACTTGTAGCTTATGAAGAAGAACCAATAAGATTAAGACCTTGGGATCCAATGGGATCATTAGCTTAATTAGGTAAATGAAAAGGGATGTAGATTTCAAACTACATCCCGTTTTTTATCCAATTATTTATTTCTGAAAAATTTTCTTTCAACTAATTTATGAATTTCACCAACTACAAATGGTAAAAATGCAAATGGTAATACTATTGCCCAGTCTTTTAATCCAAAGGCATGGGAGTGGAAAATTACTTGCATAAATGGAATATAGATAACAGCTAGAGTTAGTAAGGTTGAACCTATAAAGGCGTAAACTAAACTCTTGTTTGAGAATATTCCTAATTCATAAACTGTATATTTTTCTGATCTTGCAGAGAATGATCTTAGCAACTCTGACAATACCAAGGTTGCAAAGGCAATTGTTTCTGCCTTGTTGATATTAATTTCTCTTAATGCAGCTTCAACACCATTTATTGGATATAGGTAGGTGAATGAAATATAGAAGGCTGCAAGTGTTGCTACAGCTATGGCTATAGCTTGAGTAGCTATATTATCCACAAGATTTCTATCTATAATTTGGTCATCGGTCTTTCTTGGTGGCTGGTTCATTATATCTGGCTCACCCGGTTCCACACCCAAGGCTAGGGCTGGGAAGGAGTCAGTTACAAGGTTTAACCATAATAGTTGAATAACTGTCAATGGAATTGGCCAACCGACTAACATGGCTACTAGCATTATTAGTACTTCACCGATATTACATGATAGAAGGAAGGAAACGAATTTCTTGATATTTGAGTAAATTACCCTACCTTCTTCAACAGCCTTTACTATTGTAGCAAAGTTATCATCTGTTAGGATAACTTCAGCAGTATTTTTAGCAACGTCTGTACCAGTGATTCCCATGGCTATACCGATATCGGCTTTTTTAATAGCTGGGGCGTCATTTACACCATCACCAGTCATGGCTGTTATTTGGTTATTTTCTTTAAGGGCTGTTACAATTTGCACCTTATTTTCAGGTGAAACCCTTGCGAAAATTCTTTTTACTTTTACAATTTCCCTAATTTGTTCAGGAGTCATATCATTTAGTTCTTTACCCATGATGGCTTGGTCATCAGATTCAGCTATTCCCAAGTCTTTACCGATAGCTATGGCTGTTTCTAAGTAGTCACCAGTAATCATAACTGGAGTGATACCAGCTGTCTTACAGTGTTTTATAGCTTCTTTAGCTTCTGGTCTGGCTGGGTCTATCATACCAACAAGTCCGATAAATACTAGGTCTGATTCAACCTTATCAGGATCTTGGTCATCAGGTAGACTATCCCATTTCTTCATTGATATGGCTAAAACTCTTAGGGCTTGTTTAGCATATTCACTATTTTTATTTAAGATTTCATCTTTTAATTTTTCAGTTAATTTTTCAACCTTACCGTTAATTAGTATATGACTACACCTGTCAATTACTATGTCTGTAGCACCTTTAGTAAAGGCTACATAGGCATCTTCAAAGAAGTTTTCATGGCAGGTGGTCATCATTTTTCTTGTAGAATCAAAAGGATATTCCTTGACTCTTTTTAGTGTTTCATTTAATTCTTCGTTATTTAACTTAGCTTTTTCAGCTACAGTGATAAGGGCACCTTCAGTAGGATCACCCATTATTTCCCATTTGTTTCCTGTATGGTTTAATTTTGCATCTGAGTTTAGACTTGCAGCAGTAAGCAATACTTTCAAGTCCTTATCACTTTCTGTATCTACAGCTTGCCCATCAAATTTTATATCACCTTCAGGTTCATATCCGACACCATCAACTTTATAATCTTTAGATGAAGTGTAGATAGTTTTTACTGTCATTTCATTTTGTGTTAAAGTACCAGTTTTATCTGAAGCTATAAAGGTTGTAGTACCTAATGTTTCTACGGCTAATAGTTTCTTTACAATTGCATTGTTTTGAGCCATCCTATTCATACCTATAGATAAAACTATGGTAACAACAGCTGCTAAACCTTCAGGAATAGCTGCAACTGCAAGTGATACCGCAGTCATCAAGGATTGCAACCAGTCTAGGTCTTCTCTGAAAAGACCAACTATAAATACTATGATAGAAACTGCTATTACTAAAAGGGCTAAGCTTTTAGATAATTTGTTTAACTTTCCTTGTAGAGGTGAACTTTCATTTTCACTAGATTGGATATTTGTTGCGATTTTACCTATTTCAGTATCATGGCCAGTTTTGGCAACTACAGCCTTGGCCCTTCCTCTGGTAATGATTGATGAAGAATGCACATAGTTTGAACGATCTCCGATTTCTGTATCTTTATCAAAAATTATTTCAGCATCCTTGTCCACTGGAACTGATTCACCAGTCAAGGAAGATTCGTCTGATGATAGGTTTTGACTTTCTATAAGTCTTAGGTCGGCTGGAACTATATCACCTGTTTCTAAAACAACTATATCTCCAGGTACTAATTCTCTAGCTGGGATTTGTGTAAGCTTCCCATCCCTATAGACCTTAGCATTTGGAGCCGACATTTGTTGTAAGGCTTTTACTGAATCCTCTGCCTTTCCTTCTTGGAAAAGAGAAAGACCAGCATTTAAGACAACTATGGCTAAAATAATAACAGTTTCTATTTTATCGCCTGAAAAAGCTGATAAGGTAGCTGCTGCTAAAAGTATGATAACCATAGGGTCAAGTAATTGATCTATAAGTTTAGCAAAAAAGGATTTGCCTTTTTTCTCTTGTAATTCATTTGGACCATATTTTTCAAGTCTGGCCTGGGCTTCTTGGCTAGTAAGCCCCTGGTTGCTATCAACATCTAAGCTTGATAGAACCTCATCTCTATCCTTAAGATAGAATTTTTCCATAATACCCTCCATTTGGTCAATTTATTTAAAATAAAAAAGACCTTAATATTTCAATCTAGGTCTTGCTTCCTTTCGGTACTTAGCCGGGATCTTATATCCGTAATGACGACTAAATATTATTAAGCTACTCCCCTTAGGATTATGAATATTATAGCAAAGTATTAGGGAATTTTAAAGATAAAGCTGATAAAATAACATAATAAAGAATTTTGAAAATATTTTCATATTAAAGTAATATATAATTACAGAGACAGAAAGGAAGTAAGATATGACAAAAGCAATTATAGGTATATCTGCAAGTATTCTTATAGACAATGGAGATTTTGCTGGATATAGGAGAATATATGTGAATGAAGACTATGCTGATGCGGTAATCAAAGCAGGAGCTACACCTTTAGTTTTATCTATAAATGATGAAGATTCAGTAATAGATGAATATATTAACATAATTGATGGATTAATCTTATCTGGTGGGCATGATGTTGATCCTAGAAATTATGAAGAAAATCCAAATCCAAAACTAGGACAAGTTTTACCAGAAAGAGATAGCTTTGACCTTAAATTATTAAAAAAGGCTAAGGAAAAAAACATTCCAATTTTAGGTATTTGTAGAGGATTCCAACTAATAAATGTAAGCTATGGTGGCAGCTTATGGCAAGACTTATCCTATAGTGACAAAGACTATATAAAACACAATCAAGTTTATGGACCAGAAATAACTACCCATAGCATAAAAGTAGAAGAGGGAACTAAATTACACAATATTTTCAAAAAAGATACTTTGAGCGTAAATAGTTTCCACCATCAAATAATAAAAAATCTAGGACAAGGCTTGAAATTATCAGCCCAAGCACCGGATGGAGTAGTGGAAGCCTTTGAAGATCCTAATTATAGGTTTTTACTTGGTGTACAATTCCATCCAGAAATGCTACACAGGGTAAAGGATGAAATGCAAGGCTTATTTAATGAACTCGTAAAAGAAGCGGGTGAGAAGAGGTAGAAAATGAAAAAGAAATTGGGATTTTATTCTATTGTATTACTTACAATAAATTCAATAATAGGGACCGGTATATTTTTATCACCAGGTTCTGTAGTAGCACAATCAGGAGATAAGGCTTTAGTAGTTTACCTATTTGCTGCTATCTTTTCTACAGTTTTAGCCGTTACCTTTGCGGCAGCAGCTAAATATGTTTCAAAGGGTGGTGCAGCCTATGCCTATACAAAGGCAGCTTTTGGTGACAACCTAGGATACTATGTTGGTATAACAAGATATGTAGCAGCATGTATAGCCTGGGGAGTAATGGGAACAGCAGTAGTTAAAACTGTTCTAAAGATATTTAACTTAAACAATGAAAGCTTAAGCAATATAGCTATGGGATTTTTGGTGTTGATGTTTGTATTGATGGTTATTAACCTGATGGGTACCAAGGTTTTTGAAATAATCAATAACCTATCTACTATTGGTAAGGTCGGAGCCTTAGTTACAACTATAATTGTAGGTTTTGTAATGGTATTTATCATGGGAGAAAATAATTTTTCTGCTATCAAAACTATAACAGATAAATCAGGTCAAGCCCTAGGATCAAACTTGGATTTAACAGGATGGGTAATGGCTATCATTGCAGCCTTCTATGCCTTTACTGGTTTTGAAAGTGTTGCATCGGGTTCAGAAGATATGGAAGAACCTGAAAAGAATCTTCCAAGAGCAATTCCTCTAGCTATAGGTATAATTGCCTTGATTTATATTGGAATTGTAGGAATAGCAATGGCGATTAATCCACAAGCTCTTGTTGAATCTAAGGAAGTAGTAGCCCTAGCAGATGTATTTTCAAATAAAATTATAAGAAACATGATTATTATAGGTGCCCTTATTTCAATGTTTGGTATCAATGTGGCAGCTTCCTTCCATACACCAAGAATTTTAGAATCAATGGCTAAGCAAGGACAAGTGCCTCATGTATTTGCAAAAAGAACCTCTAATGGTTTCCCAATAGTATCATTTTTAACAACTATAGCTATAGCTGTTGTGATACCTTTGGCATTCAAATTTGATATGACAAATATAATAATTATCAGCTCAATATCAAGATTTGTACAATTTGTAATTGTTCCAATAGCAATCATCATGTTCTACTACGGTAAGGAAAGAGGACAAGTATTAGAAAATGTAAAGAAAAACACTTTAACAGACCTAATAATTCCTCTAATAGCCTTGGGATTAACCATAGTCTTGCTATATCAATTCAACTGGAAGGGACAATTCACAATGACCAATGAAAACGGAGACCTAGTAGCAAACACCTTCGCTATAATCGCTATGGTTGTAGGTTATGTAGTTTTACCATTTGCATTGATGGCTTGGAAAAAGATAAAAAATAGGGGGTAAAATATGTTAGAAAGAATCAAAAGTGAAAGAGCTCCAAAGGCTATTGGATCTTATTCACAAGCGACTAAAGTTGGTAATTTAATCTTTACATCAGGTCAATTGCCAATAAATCCAGAAACAGGTCAGATAGATGAAAAAGATTCTATAAAATGGCAAGTAAAACAATCCTTAAACAATGTAAAGGCTATTTTAGAAGACAATGACTCTTCAATGGATTCTATTGTTAAGGCAACTGTGTATCTTGATAATATAAAAGATTTTTCTGACTTTAACGAAGTCTACCAAGAATTTTTTGAAAAGTCTTATCCAGCAAGATCAGCCTTTGAAGTCGCTAAGCTTCCTATGGATGCCTTAGTAGAAATAGAGGTAATTGCTGAGGTAGAAAATGAAGGATAATACTAGACTTTTGCATGGATATAATGTAATTGACGAATTTACAGGTGCAGCATCTATACCAATTTATCAAACCTCAACCTTCCACAATTCAGAACTATACTGTAAAAAACAAAAATACCAATATTCTAGATTTTCAAATCCTACCATTGATGCTTTAGAAGATGGTTTTAGATGTTTAGAAAAATCTAAATATGCTGTAAGTTTTTCTTCAGGTATGGCAGCAATTACAACTTCTCTTATGCTATTAGAAGCTGGAGATCATGTGATTTTTCCTTTGGAAGTTTATGGAGGAACTTGTCAGTTTTCAAATGCTATCTTGCCAGATTTTGCCATAGAAAGATCTTATATTGATATGGCTAACTTAGAAGAGGTAAAAAATAGCATTAAAGAAAATACAAGGATGATATATATTGAAACACCGTCCAACCCCTTGCTTAAAATTTGTGATATAGAGGAATTAATTAAAATAGCTAAAGATCATAAGCTACTAACAGTTGTAGACAATACCTTTATGACTAGTCTAGCCCAAGAACCTCTAAAGCTTGGAGCTGATATAGTTGTTGAAAGTGTAAGTAAATTTATAAATGGTCATAGTGATGTAATTGCAGGTCTTGCTGCAACCAATGACCAAGAAATTTATGAAAAATTAAAACTATATAAAAAGAATTTTGGTTCAATTGTTGGGGTTGAAGATGCCTGGTTGATTTTAAGGGGAATGAAAACCATGGGGATCAGGTTAAAGGAGTCTGTAAAAAATGCTCAAAAGATAGCTGAATTACTAGACAAGCATCCAAAGGTAAAAAATGTCTATTACCCAGGCTTAAAAACTCACCCTGGCCATGATATTCATTTTAAACAGGCTACAAATGGGGGAGCTGTGCTATCCTTTGAATTATACAACGAAGAGGATATGAAAGAGTTTTTGAGAAGGTTAGAGATACCTATTTTAGCTGTTTCCTTGGGTGGTGTTGAATCTATAATCTCTCATCCAGCTTCTATGTCTCATGCCTGCTTGTCCTGTGAAGAAAGAAAAAAACAAGGAGTTACAGACTGCTTATTGAGACTATCATGTGGCATAGAAGATATAGAAGATTTAATTGCAGATTTTGAAAATGCATTGGATTTTTAATATAATAAGGTATTGTAGAGATACAATACCTTTTGTATTTTAAATAAAAATGAGGCTATGAAATGAATGTTATTATAGAAAAATATATAGAATTTTTAGATTTCGTTGCAAATTTCTTAGGAGAAAAAACTGAAATAGTGTTACATGATTTTTCTAAAGGATTTGATAATTCTGTTGTTTTTATAAGAAACAACTTGTCAGGTAGAAAAGTTGGGTCTCCCGCTACAGACTTTGCCCTAGATGTCTATAAATCTAAAATTTATAAAGAGAAAAACTATTTGCTAAATTATAAAACCAAAAACTTTGAAGGAAAAGAATTAATATCTTCTAGTTATTTTATAAAAGATAAGGACGAACTAATAGGGATGATTTGTTTTAATACTGATAAATCCAATCTTTTAAGCTTGAAAAAACTTTTAGAAAGTGGCATAGAAAAGATAGATGAGCAGCTAAATATAAAAGATGAAGATGAGAATGAAGAAATTTTAGAGAACTTCTATTCTACATCTGAAAATCTAATAGAAGCTACCATTAAAGAAGTAACCCAAGGCCAAGATCTAAGTAAACACAATTTAACAAGAAAAGAAAAGTTATTAATAGTTAAAAAATTATATGAAAAAGGATTTTTCCATCTAAAAGACTCTGTTTCTAAATTGGCAGAGGTTTTTAAGATGTCAGAAGTTAGCATATATAAATATATACAAACAGTAAGGGCTGATGAAGAATGAAAATTATAACACTATCATCCGGTTCTGCAGGTAATTGCACCTATTTGGAATCGGATAAAAGTAAAATTTTAATAGATGTAGGTTTGACAGGAAAAATGGCTGTAAACCTTATGGCTATGGCAAATATCAAGGCAAATGAAATAGATGCTATATTTGTGACTCATGAACACATTGACCATATAAAGGGTGTGGGAGTCCTATCTAGAAAGTATGATATCCCTATATATGCCAATGCAAAAACTTGGCTTGCCATGCAGGCTAAGATAGGCAAGATTGCTAATAAAAATATAAATGTATTTAAATCAAATACCTTTTTTAGCTTTAGAGACTTAGACATAAGAAATGTGTCAACCTTCCATGACGCTGCAGACCCTGTATTTTTTGTTTTTTATCAAAAGCAACAAAAAATATCCATACTAACAGACACAGGGATAGTATCAAGACCCATCATTGATGCAGTAAGAGATTCCAATATACTTATTTTAGAGTCCAACCATGATGAGAAGAGACTTATGGAAGGTCCTTATCCACAGAGTTTGAAATATAGAATAAGAGGAGAATATGGTCATCTTTCCAATGACATGGCCCTGGAAATTGTTGATGAATTGGCTCAAGCCAAGGGTGAAAAGATAATCTTAGGCCACCTTTCATCTACAAACAATAGCAAGGAAATAGTTTATAGTGGTATGGAAAAGCTACTAGTTAATAAAGGGATAAAAATAGGAGATGACTTAGACCTAGAAGTTTCAGAAGAGTTTAAACTTGGTAAACTTATAGATTTGGGAGGAGATTATTCATGAATATAGACATCATTACTGTAGGAAATATAAAAGAAAATTACTTGACCCAGGCTATAAATGAATACCTTAAACGCCTAAGACCCTATGCTAATGTAAATATAATTGAAATTAGTGAATACCAATTATCAAACAAGGCATCGAACAAGGAAATACAGCACGCCCTAGAAAAAGAAGGACAGGATATATTAGCTAAGATAAAGGAAAAGTCTTATGTAATTAGCCTAGCCATTGAAGGTAAGCAAGTTACATCAGAGACCCTAGCCCAAAAGATAGAAGACTTAACTCTAGATGGATATTCGGACATAACTTTCATAATAGGTGGATCCTATGGGATGTCAAATGAGTTGAAACAAAAATCTGACATGAAATTATCTTTTTCAAAGATGACCTTTCCCCATCAATTAATGAGGGTAATACTTTTAGAACAAGTGTACAGATCTTTTAAGATATTGAAAAATGAACCCTACCACAAGTAAAGTTTAAGTAAAGATCCTTCTGGGTATAATATAAAACAAGAATCTAAAGGAGGATTTTATGAATAAAAGAAGAGGAATAAAATTATCAGCTTTACTAGTAGCAGGACTTGTATTTTTAACAGCATGTTCTAATGGTAAAACTAATCAAAGTGAAACAAGAAAAGAAACAGTTGTAGAACAAAACACTGAAACACAAAAAGAAACAAAGGTAGAAGAAACTAAAGAAACAGAAACTACTAATAATCAAGCTACCGCTAGCAAGGTAGACGTGAATAGAGCAGTTGAAATATTCCACGATACTTTCTCTGACAAAGCTATAAATATTACACAAATAGATTATGATAGAGACAATGGTAGATATACCTATGAAATAGAAGGTTGGAAAGATAATCAAGAGTTCAAACTAGAAATAGATGCTGAAACTGAAGATATCTTAGATAAAGAAATTGAAACAGAAGACGATATTGATAAAGATGATATCGTTATTGAACTTGACAAGATTGTAAGTCCAGAAAAAGCTATTGAAGAAGCATTAAAACAAGCTAAGGCTACTAAGATAGAAGGTTGGGAACTTGATACAGAAAATGGTGTATTAGTATACGATATTGATGTTGAAGATGGTAAGGATGTAGTTATAAATGCAACAGATGGAGCATTTATCAAATTTGACTAGTAAATCAAATTTATAAATTAATACTGAACACAGCTTGGGAATAATCCTGGCTGTGTTTTTTATTTAGTAAGACCCTTTATTTCTGATATAATATATAGGAATATTGTTCTTAATTGAACACCATATAGGAGAAATAAATGATTTTAGATTTAATTAAAGTTGTGATTCTTTCAATAGTTGAAGGGATTACAGAGTTTTTACCTGTTTCATCAACAGGACATATGATACTAGCAAATGAATTTGTTAAATTGTCACCAGAAAATTTTTCATATAACTTTATGATAATAGTACAATTAGGGGCTATTTTATCAGTTATAGTGATTTACTTTAATAAATTAAACCCATTTTCAAAGGATAAAAATCCAGAGGGATTGATACCAAGCCATGTGTCAGAAATGACAGGATTTAAGAAGATAGTAAATAATATTTACTTTTGGTTTAAAAATAATAAAACAGCCAACCTTTGGCTTAAAATAGTCTTTGCTGTCTTACCAGCAGCAGTTTTAGGTGTATTATTTGACGATATCATAGAAGAAAAGCTATTTGGACCTATGCCTGTAGCTGCAGCCCTTATAGTTTACGGTATTATAATTATAGTTTTAGAAAAATCGAATGAAGGAAAAGAAAACTTCAAATTTACAAGTGTTTTTGACCTAGATTGGAAAACAGCATTTTTAATAGGGTGTTTCCAAGTCTTGGCTATGTGGCCAGGAACATCAAGGTCAGCAGCAACTATCATAGGGGCTATGATTTTAGGATTAAATAGAACAGCAGCAGCTGACTTTTCATTCTTTTTAGCTATACCAACCATGATAGGTGCTAGCTTATTAAAGATACTTAAGGCTTCAGGTATGACAAGCTGGCAATGGTTTTTAATCGGCCTAGGCTTTGTATTGTCATTTATAGTTGCCTATGTAGTTATTAAAAAATTCTTAGACTATATCAAAAAGAACGACTTCAAAGTATTTGGTTATTATAGAATTGCTTTAGGTATTTTAGTTTTACTATATTTCGCTATATTTTAATGAGGAGACCTTATGAAAAGACTAAATAGAAGAGGTAAAATTATTTTTACTATATTAGCTATAGTTCTTATTTTTATCTTTTATAAACTTTATAAATTTAATAAATTAGATGCTAAGCTTGAAGTCTTTTCAGTAAGTCAAAGTGATGCCATTCAAGATTTCGCCATAGTAGATGATAAATATTATAGTCTTGAAAATGGAAAGCTTACAGCTTATGGTAAAAATGGTCAAATCTTTAGCCAGGATGCTAAAAATGCTATCAAGGTCCTTGCAGACAAAAGGATTTATACCTTTGATAAGGATGGTATAGTTAGAAAACTTGATAGGGAAAGTGGCAAGGAAAAGGATCAAGTCAACTTAGAAATGGAAATAGTCCATGCTGAATTCCAAGATGATAGCATAATAGTTTATGGAAATGATAAGGTCATAAGAATGAATAAAAAATTAAAGGTAAAAAATACCATGGACAAGGAATATGGTCCAGTAAAGTATGCCTTTAATAATGACTTAGAATCAGTTATAAGTTTAAGCTTGGATAAGGGAAAGGCAATTTCAAACTATTCCCTATACCAAAACCAAGAAAAAATATTCGATATTTCCACTAGTAGGGAAGTCTTTTTAGACACTAAAATTATTGGAAATAAGGCCATCCTCGTTTCCAATGCCTATATCTATGTAATAGAAAATAAGGCTATAGTGGATAAGATTCTGTTGAAAAATATCCAGGCACTAGATACTTACAAGGATGAGCTTGCCTTGGTTGACAAGGGTGAATTAAAACTATTTGATAGTGACTTAAATGGAAAAGTGCTTAAAGATTTATCTGAAGAGGCTATAGGTATATCCATAGATAGAGGTACGATAGTAGTGCTTACAAAAAATAACCTATATACTTATAAAAAACAAAATATAAGATCTATAGGAGTTGAAAATCCCTTATTCCTCTATAAAAATGCTGGAAATGTTTATGTAGTTTATAAAGATAAAATTGTGAAAGTAGAAAAATAGGAGTATAGATGTTAAATAAATTATTCAATGATCTTAATTATAGAGAATTTTTTAATCAATATCCTTTACTATTAAAGTTAACAAAAGTCTTATTGATTATAGTAGTTGCTATTATTATCAAGGCTATAGTTAATCATCTTGTGAAAAAGGTAGAAATAAAGCAAGATAAGAAAATGCTAAATGTAGGTAAGGTTAAAACAATATTTTCCATACTTACAAATGTAATTAATTTTGTAATATACTTTATAGCCTTGACTCAAATTTTATCAGTCTTCAATATATCTACTAGCTCAATTTTAGCTGTAGCTGGGGTTGGTGGTATGGCTATAGCCTTTGCTTCCAAGTCAATCATTGAAGACCTAATAAGCGGTGCCTTTATAATTATGGAAGACCAATATGAAATAGGACACTGGGTAACCATTGACGGAATGGGAGGCACAGTCATAGATGTGGGTATGAGACTTACCAAGCTAAGAGATATAGATGGTAAAGAAATTATAATACCAAATAGAAATATAACTAGTGTAATAAACCATTCTTTAAATGATATGAGAGCTTATGTTTTAGTTAATATATCAGACAAAAGACCTTATGCAGAGGTAGCTGAAAAAATCCAAGAAGCTGTAGATAAAGTTTATAATTCTATGGAAGGTTTTGTAAGCCAGCCAGAGATATTGGGAGTTGATTCCTTTACAGAATTTGGATATACAGTTTTAGTTCAAGCAATGACGAAAAATGGTAGTCAATTTAATATCCAAAGAAAAATGAGAGAAGAAATCATAAAATCTCTGCAAGAAGCTGGTATTGAATTTTCAAGAATAGGTGATAAAGATGGAATATAGGCTAGGAGACCTAGTTCAACTCAAAAAGGGCCATCCATGTGGACAAAATGAATGGATGATCCTACGTACAGGAGTAGATATGAAGCTTAAGTGTACGGGTTGTGATAGGGAACTTTGGGTAAAAAGAGTTGATTTCAATAAAAATATAAGAAAAATCAAAAATAGTGAAGGGAAATTTGTTTCTATAAAAAACTTTGTTAGAGAAGAATAAATTGGAGGTAGCATGGTTTACATAGAATTTAATGACGTTCATAAAATATACAAGATGGGCAACAATGAGATCCATGCTAATAATGGGGTAAATTTCAAAATTGACAAGGGTGAATTTGTTGTTATGGTTGGTGCTTCAGGAGCTGGTAAGTCAACCACTTTAAATATACTTGGTGGCCTAGATACAGTTTCCAAGGGGCAGGTAATAGTTGATGGAAATGTCATATCTGACTATGACGAAAAGTCCCTTACTGAATATAGGAGATATGATATAGGTTTTGTTTTCCAATTCTATAATCTGATTTCTAACCTAACAAGTTTGGAAAATGTTGAAATGGCGACCCAGATAGTAGAGGATGCCTTTTCACCAAAGGAAACCTTGAAAATGGTTGGGCTTGACCATAGGATGGATAACTTCCCTTCTCAATTATCTGGTGGGGAGCAGCAGAGGGTTGCCATAGCAAGGGCCCTTGCTAAAAATCCTAAGATCCTTTTATGTGATGAGCCTACCGGTGCCTTAGACTATAAGACAGGTAAACAGATATTGAAACTTTTACATGATACATGTAGGAAAACAGGGACTACCGTCATAGTCATTACCCACAATGCAGCAATAGCACCTATGGCAGATAAGATCATACATTTGAAGGATGCGAAAGTGCAGAGTGTTGAGAAGAATGCTAATCCCAAGGCTATTGAGGATATTGAGTGGTGATAAACCCTTGACTTATTTAAAACTGTCCTAAAAATTACTGAAGATGGGAATTTAAAACAAATATAAAAAAGAGAGTTATATGAAGAAGTTTTTTACATCTTCCTTATGGAAGACCACTATTAGAACAATTAAAGATTCTTTTTCTAGGTACCTAGCTATCATAGCTATGACGGGCCTAAGTGCCATGGTATTTATTGGTCTAGCAGCTGGTGTTCCAAATATGAAAGCTATGCTAGTTGACAGGGTTCAAAGTCATAACTTTCATGACCTCAAGGTCTCTTCCTATACTGGGATAAGGGAGGAAGATAAAAAAATCTTGGAATCCTTTGAAAAGGCTAAGGTGGAATATAGGTCAAATGAAATATTTAACCTCAAAGACCAAAACTATTCTGTAAATATCTACCAAGATACAAAGGAAATAGATAAATTTACAACTGTTGAAGGAAGACTACCTGCAAACAAAAATGAAATAGCCTTGGATTATGCCTACCTTGAAGACCATGGCAATAAAATTGGTCAAAAAATTTCTTTTAAAAACAAGGAAAATATTGATAAGGAAAATATCTTAAGCCAGGAAGCATTTGAAATAGTAGGCTATGTAAATTCTGTTGAACATATTTCGAACTCAAGAGACTCAGGACTTTCAGCCTCTGATTACTTTGCTGTAGTTACAAGAGATGCTTTAAATAAAAAATATGCAGACACATCCTTGCTTAAAATACCAGCCTTGGCAGATTTTGATATTAGAAGTTTAGACTATAGGCATGAAGAAAGTGCTTACGCAGACAAGTTAAATGATCTTTTGGGACAAAGACCAAAGGAAGTTGAAAAATCTATCAAAGAAGAGGCTGAAAAAGAAATAAATAAAGGCAAGAAAGAAATCCAAGATGCTAAAGATAAATTAGCTAAGGGTCAAAAAGACCTAGACCAAGCTGATAAGGACTTGATTAAGGCTAAGTTAAAACTAGACAAGGCTCAAGTTGACATCAGAGATGGAAAGAAAAAACTATCTGATGGAGAAGAAAAATTAAAGAATAATATTGCAACAGCTAGACAAAAGATTGAGGACGGCCAAAGACAGATAGACCAAGGTCAAAAGGAAATTGACTCAGGCAAGAAAGAATATCAAACTTCTTTATCTAAGTTTGAAAAAGAGATACAAGTAGGAAAAGACAAATTACAAGAAGAAGAAAATAAGTTAAACAGTGGTAAAGAAGATCTAGACAAGTCAAAAGACTTATACAATAAGGCTTATGCTGATTTCCAAGAAAAAATAAAAAGGGCAGAGGAAGATTTAGCAAATAACAAGGATGACCTATTTAAACTTAAGATGGCCCTTGATCAAGCCAAAAAAGACCCTAATTTTGACCAAGATAGGCTTGCACAAATGCAGGCAGAATACAATAAAGGTATGTATATGCTAGAAGCAGGTCAAAAATATTTAACAGAAGAAAAAAATAAGGGGCTTGAAAAATTTGCTGGAGAAAAGGAAAAACTGGACCAAGCTAGCCTTGAAATTGAAAATGGACTAAAAAAGCTTGGAGAAGCTAGAGCAGAAGCTGATAAGAAAGAAGCTGATGCAAGAGAACAATTAGACCAAGCTAAGAAAAAGTTAGATGAAAGTCAAGCTAAATTAAACGAAAAACAAAAAGAATTAAATGATAATCTAGTAAGGATAAATAAAGAAGAGGCTAGTGGTAAAGCTGAAATAGCTAGACAAAGAAAGACCTTGGACGATGCAGAAAACAAGTACCAAAAAGGTCTTGTTGACTACCAAAATGGATTAAAAGACTATGAAGACGGCCTTGAAAAATTTGAAAAAGAAAAGGTAGAGGCCTTAGAAAAAATAGAAAAGTCTGAAAAAGATATAGCAAAGGCTGAAAGGGATATAGAAAAAATAAAGGTTCCTTTATATGAAGTAGAGGGTAAGTATGACAACCAAAGCTTTTATTCAGTCTTATCCCAAGCTGATAGCTTAAGAAACTTAGCGATAATCTTTACAAGCTTATTTTACCTTGTTGCTATTTTAGTTACCCTTACAACTATTCTAAGGATGATAGAAACGGATAGGCTAGAAATAGGTACTTTTAAAGCCTTGGGATATTCAAAGGGATCAATACTAAGCAAGTTTATGGTCTATGGACTTTCAGCTGGTCTAATAGGTACCATCTTAGGTATAGTAATTGGTTTTTATATACTAATGCCACCAGTTGTAAATGCTTATTTATCAAGCACTGACCTTGCTAACAACCCTATGATATTTAAGTGGCAGTTGGGATTATTGATATTTGTAATATCTGTAATTGTCATTGCCTTGACGGTAGTTTTATCAGTTTCAAATTCTTTGAAGGAAAAAGCAGCCAACCTAATGAGACCAAAACCGCCTAAAAAAGCAGTAAGAACAGTCTTTGAAAAGATTAAATTTATCTGGTCAAGACTTTCATTCTTAAATAAAATATCAGTAAGAAATATAATGAGGTCTAAGGTCAGATTGTTTATGACAATCTTTGCAGTTGCGGGATCCTTTGGACTTATAGCCATGGCCTTTGGTATATATAAGTCAATAGTAAATGTGTCAGACAAGCAATTTGAAGATATATACCAGTATGATTCACAAATCATCTACAATAAGGATGCAGACGATTATGATGACTTTTTAGAAAGAGTTAAAAAAGATAGTCATGAAATTTTAAATATAATCCAAACTAATGGATCTATTAAAAATAAGGCAGACCTTAAAGAAGATGTTAGTTTTGTAGCAGTTGAAGATACAAATAAGCTAAGTGATTTTATAGATCTAAGGTCAAAAAATGGAAAAGTGACCTACAAGTTAGAAGATGGTAAGATAATTATCAATGAAAAATTAGCTGAGATAATGGGACTATCTGAAGGAGATCTTTTAGAATTTAAGGATCCAAATGGTAAACTTAGAAGTCTAGAAATAGGCCAAATAGTTGAACACTATTTGGGTCATAAAATCTATATGACAGAAAATACCTACAAAAAAGAAGTTGATTCCTTACAAGAAAAAAATACTTTATTGGTGAAATTTGAAAATATGGAAGAAGACCAAGTAGATGAATATGATTCAAAGTTAAAAGGTTATGATGCCTACTTGACTTACTTGAACAATAAGAGTTTAAAGGATAACTTGGATGACTTAAGTAATTCCTTGAAGATGGTTATAGTCTTGGTTGTGGCTCTATCAGCCTTATTGACCTTTGTTGTTTTATATAACCTAACAAATATCAATATATCTGAGAGAGTTAGAGAAATAGCAACCATAAGAGTTCTCGGTTTTAGACCAAAAGAAGTTGCATCATACGTATTTAAGGAAAACTTTATATTGAGCACGATAGGCATGCTATTAGGAATAGGTGTGGCTAAATTTATGCACAATATGATAGTCTATAAACTATCTCCAGGCTCAATCTTATTTAACCCTTACCTAAATCCTATATCCTACCTATTGGCAGCTGTTATTATCTCAGTATTTACTATTTTAGTAATACTTGTAGCTAATAGACACATGAAGAAAATATCAATGGTTGATGCCCTTAAGGGTGTAGAATAATATAAAAAGAAAGCAGGTAATTGACTTAGGTCAATTACCTGCTTTTTGTTTATATGATTGAGTTCAGGCTTTGATAAGTTTTACTTATCCCTGGCTTCATTCAACAAGTCATTTTTCAAGGTCCACAATTTTTCTGAAAGGTCCATCTTGTAGATTTGTGGGGAATCGAATCTCTTGTATTCATCCCATAGGGTGTTTAGTTCTTCCTTAGCATAGGCTCTCACTTCATCTAAAGTAGGATTTTCGTAAACAAGTTTACCATTCTTATATATATCCACTAATTGTGCTTTTACATAGAAGTTTTCAAGAGTAGTCCTCTTCCATGTATGAATTGGATGGAAGATTGTAAGTGGCTTGCTTTCATCAATTTCTTCATCTATAAGTGTAATCAAGTCAGCCTTCGCCTTCTTGGTGCCTTTGTCATAGATTCTGTAGGTTTGTTTTAGACCAGGTGTAGTAATCTTTTCTACATTTTCTGAAACCTTGATTTTTGGTGTAACTACACCATCTTTTTCTACAGCTACTAGTTTATAAACACCACCAAATACAGGTTGTGATTTTGATGTTATCAGTCTTTCACCAACTCCAAAGGTATCTATTTGTCCACCTTGGCTTATTATGTCGCTGATTTTAAATTCATCTAGTGAATTTGATGCAGCTATACTTGCCTTTGGCCAACCTGCCTCATCAAGCATTTTTCTTGCTTCCTTGGATAGGTAGGCTAAGTCACCAGAGTCTAACCTGATACCAGGATTTTCAATTCCTAAAGGTTTCAAGACTTCATCAAATACTTTAATAGCATTTGGAATACCTGATTTTAGGGTGTTGTAGGTATCAACTAATAAAATTGCATTGTTTGGATAGGTTTGTGCATAGGTTTTGAAGGCTTCATATTCGCTATCAAAGGATTGTACCCATGAGTGGGCCATTGTTCCTAAGGCAGGTACACCATATTCAAAGTCTGATAAGGTGTTGGCTGACCCTTTAGCTCCAGCTATATAAGCAGCCTTTGCACCTAGGTTAGCAGCATCTGGACCTTGAGCTCTTCTTGAACCAAATTCTAGGACTGTTCTGCCTTGGGCAGCCCTTACTATTCTAGAAGCCTTGGTTGCTATCAAGGATTGGTGGTTAATCAATATTAATAGCATGGTTTCTAAAAGTTGAGCCTGTACAAAAGGTCCCCTAACAGTTAGTATAGGTTGGTTAGGAAAGATGATAGATCCTTCTCTAACTGCTCTGATATCACATTCAAATTTAAAGTTTCTTAAATAATCTATAAATTCTTCTTCAAAGATTCCCTTATTTGATAAAAATTTCAATTCTTCTTCATCAAATCTAAGGTTTTCTATATATTCAATCACGGAACCCAAACCGCCAGCTATTGAGAAAACTGCTCCATCTGGAGCGCTTCTATAGTAAAGGTCGTAGTGGGCTATGGTGTCTTTGTGACCATTTTTGAAATAGCCATTAGCCATTGTTAGTTCGTAAAAGTCCATCAATAGGCTAAGCTTTCTATTTTTATTATCCATTTAATCTCCAATCTTTTATTTAAAAGTTATAGCTTTATTATACCATTATTTTAATAAAGATTGTGATAGTGTTATAATGTAGCTTAGGAGATTTTATGAAAAAATATAAAAGATATAATAAAAAAAGTGAATATTCCTATACCCTAGGTGCCTTTCCAACTATTGAACTTTTGCAGAGTGACAAGGAAGTTGAAGCGGTTTTTATAGATGAAAATTATAAGGACAAGGAAAAGTTGATAGATATTTTGAATGAGAAAAATATTTATTATGAAATATCTGGTAAAACTATAAGAAGGATTGCAAATAAAGATAAGACCTTAGTTATCGCAGCCTTCAAAAAGGAAAGTCAACCAGTGTTAAAAAATAAAAACCATGTGGTCTTGCATGAGATTTCAGATATGGGAAATCTTGGTACCATCATGAGGTCTATGCTTGCTTTTTCGGTAAAAGACTTAGTTTTAATAGGGAATGTTGCTGATTATTTTAATCCCAAGGTTATAAGAGCTTCTATGGGAGCATTCTTTAAGTTGAGAATTAGCCATTATGAAAATATGGAAGAATATTTGAAAGACCATAAAAATAAGATGTATTTATTTATGCTATCTTTGGATGAAAAAGATAGTATATACCACAAAAAAGTAGAAGAACCCTTTGCGCTAGTTATGGGCAATGAAGCCTCGGGGCTACCAAATGGATTTGAAAAATATGGAGAAAAAGTTTTTATCCCCCAAAGCAAAGATGTTGACAGTTTGAATTTACCTATAGCAACTTCTATAGGACTTTATGAATTTAGGAGGAAAAGATGAAATTAATAGCTTTTGATGTAGATGGAACCCTGTTAGATACCTTAGACACTATAACTTACCATGTAAATGATACCTTGGTTGACTATGGATTTAAAGAAGTAAATGACGCAAAATACATGTTGAGTATATTGGGGTATGGGTCATATTATTTAATTGAAAAATCTATCCAATACCATGAAAAAGACTATGATAACAAGGAAAAGATTGAAGAAGTTTTACAAGAGTACACAAAAAGATACAATGCAAATCCTTCATATCTTACAAAAACATATCCAGGTTTAGAAGAGCTTGTAAGATATCTAAAAGAAAATGACTACCTAGTTGCTGCATATTCCAACAAACCTGACAAGGTATTAAAACCTTTGATGGCAGTTATCTTTGAAGAAGGTCTTTTTGACTATATTGAAGGTCAAAAAGTTGGAGTTCCTTCAAAGCCTCACCCACAAGTATTAAATTCCATAGTTGAAAGGTTTGAAATGGACAAGGACCAGGTTGTTTATGTGGGAGATAGTGACGTCGACGTAGAAACTGCAAAAAATGCTGGAGTAGTTTCCTTAGCAGTAAGCTGGGGCTTTAGAAGTCGTGAATTTTTAGAAAATTTAAGTCCTGATTATTTGGTAGATACAGCAGAAGAAGCAAGGGAAGTAATTGATAAATTAAGAGGCTAAGATGTTAAATTTGCTAATAGATAAGTTAATTGGCTCAAGAGATTTCTCGAAAAAAAGAAATAGAGATAATTTAATAAAGATATCGGGATACCTGTCATTGGCCATTAACATAGTCCTATTTTTAATGAAGATTAGCATAGGATTGCTTGCCTCATCTATAGCCATTATTTCTGATGCTATTAATAACCTTACTGATAGCTTGAGCTCGGTTGTAACTATTTTAGGGGCTAAATTTGCAGCCAAGCCTGCAGACCATGACCACCCTTATGGCCATGGAAGAAGCGAATATATAGCCTCGATGTTTATTGGCATGTTTGTTTTACTTGTAGGTTTTGAATTATTAATAAATTCTGTAAAAAATGTAATAAATCCTAAGGATATAAACACAAGTATTTTTACAATAATCATTCTTATTATATCTATAGGTCTGAAATTTTATATGTACCTATTTAATAATAAGGTTTATAAATTAAGTGATTCACTGCTTAATAAGTCGGTAGCCAAAGACTCCATCAATGATGTCCTAGCCACATCCATAGTCCTTATTTCTAGCCTATTGACCCCTTTATTAAAAATCAACTTAGATGGTATAGTGGGACTTTTGATATCTTTGATAATCATAAAATCAGGTATAGAAATATTTGCAGAAATAGGAAATGTTTTATTAGGTAAAAAGGTAGATGACAAGATTATAGAAGAAATTGAAGATCTTATTTTAAGCAAAAAATATGTTAGAGGTGTGCATAAAATAGACATCCATGAATATGGAAAAGGAAGAATGTTTGGTTCTTGTCATATGGAAGTACCAGCAAATATTGATGTTTACTCTATGCACGGCATAGTAGATGAAGTTGAAAATGAAATAAGAGAAAAGTTGGGGATAGATATGAATATCCATGTTGACCCTAGCTATTTACTAGAAAAAGATAAATTTAAAAAGATAGAAGATGAAAGTGTCTTAGATGATATTGATAAGTAGGAAGATATGGAAACTAAAGTTTACAAGCAAAAAGATGATAAGTTAAAAGAATTAGCAGAAATTTTGAAGGCAGGTGGTCTGGTGGCTATACCTACAGAAACAGTTTATGGTCTAGCTGCAGATGGATTGAATTCAGAAGCTGTAAAAAAAATATTCACTGCTAAAAAGAGGCCCATGGATAATCCTTTGATTTTACATATTTCTGAAATAAATCAAATTTATGACCTGGTAGAAAACCTTGACCCAGTTTATGCGGATATTTTATCTAAATTGTGGCCGGGCCCTCTAACAGTTATCTTAAAAAAAAGCTCTCTAATACCAGATGAAGTGAGTGCAGGCCTTGACACGGTTGCCATAAGGATGCCGGACAAAAAACTTACTAGAGACCTTATAAGCCTAGCAGGATCTCCTTTAGCTGCTCCATCAGCTAATATTTCTGGCAGGCCGTCACCAACAAGTGCCAAGGCAGTCTTAGCAGATATGGACGGTAGGATAGAAGCTATACTTGATGGAGGTGATTCTAAGATAGGGATAGAGTCAACCGTTTTAGATTTGAGTGTTTCACCTGTAAAAATTTTAAGGCCGGGTTATTATACCCAAGAGATTTTGGAAGAATATTTTGGACAGGTTGACTTGGACTTGGCTTTAAAAGACAAGGACCAAACTCCAAAGTCACCAGGTCAAAAGTATAAACATTATTCACCAAGAGCTAAAGTTGTAGTTTTCATGGGGGATGATGGCAAAGTTATAAATGAAATGAAAAAAATTAGCCAAGATAAGGAAAATATTGGTATAATGGTTTTTGAAGATCAAATCCATAATTTTCCAGAAAGTGAAAAAGTCATAAGTATGGGAAGTAAAGATGATTTAAGTGAGATGGCACACATTCTTTTTGAATCATTTAGAACTATGGATGACAAAAAAGTCGAAACTATCCTAGTCCAAGGAGTCGAAGAAAAGGGCTTTGGACTAAGTATAATGAATCGACTTAATAAGGCGGCGGGAAACAACATAAAACACATAATTTAATATCAGGAGTAGACTATGGGAAAATTAACAGTATTAGATCATCCTTTAATCAAGCACAAATTATCTATTATCAGAGATAAAAATACAGGTACCAACGAATTTAGAAAAGTGGTAACTGAAATTTCGCAATTGATGTGCTATGAAGTTTGTAGAGATTTAGAATTAGAAACCTATGAAATTGAAACACCTATAGAAAAAACTGTTGGTTACAAGTTAGCCGGAAAGAAAATGGGACTAGTGCCTATCTTACGTGCTGGTCTTGGTATGGTTGACGGTATGTTATCTCTCATTCCATCTGCAAAAGTAGGACATATTGGTATGTATAGGGATGAAGAAAGTCTAAAACCAGTACCTTACTATGCTAAATTACCTTCTGATGTAGAAGATAGAAAAATATTTGTTTTAGACCCAATGTTAGCAACAGGTGGTTCAGCCATCGATGCTATAAGTGAATTGAAAAAACAAGGTTGCCAAGATATTAGACTTATAAATATAGTTGCAGCTCCTGAAGGGGTGAAGGCTGTTCAAGATGCTCATCCTGATGTAGCTATTTATGTAGCTGCCTTAGATAAGGGCTTAAATGAAGATGCATATATTATCCCAGGTTTAGGAGATGCTGGTGATAGGTTATTTGGAACTAAGTAAAAAAGCAAAAATCTGTTGGAAATTTTATTTTCCAACAGATTTTTTT
>NZ_CAMPYN010000012.1 GCF_946998255.1 uncultured Helcococcus sp.
ACTATGGCTACAGAAGAATAACAGCTATGTTAAAAAGATCAGGACTAATAATAAACAAAAAGAAGGTGCAAAGATTAGTTCAAAACCTAAAACTTCAAGTAAAAAGTTATTCAAGAAAATCTAGAAAATACTCATCCTACAAAGGACAGGTAGGAAAAATAGCTGACAACAAAATAAAAAGAAACTTTAATGTAGAAAAACCATACACACAAATAACAACGGATACAACAGAATTTAAGTATTTTGAAAAAGATAAAACAGGAAACTATCAAATAAAGAAACTTTATCTAAACCCATACTTAGATATGTACAACAGTGAAATACTAAGCTATGAAATATCAAAACGTCCTACAATAGAACCAATCTTAAAAGCCTTAGACAAAGTAATAAAGGTAACTAATGCAAGCAAAGAAAAACGAATATTTCACTCAGATCAAGGCTGGGCATACCAAGTGAAACAATACACATCAAAACTAGAATCTAACGGTATCACCCAATCTATGTCAAGAAAAGGAAACTGCCTAGATAACTCGCCAATGGAAAACTTCTTTGGAATATTAAAACAAGAGGTATACTACGGAAATAAATTCTATTCTTACGAACACTTAAAACAAACAATAGAAAATTTCATAAAATATTACAACGAGGAAAGAATAAAAGAAAAATTAGGATATTTATCACCAGTAGAATATAGAAAGAAAAATGCAGCATAAAAATTTCCTACCCCTAGGGATAGGATAGGACAAAGAAATACCAGAGCTAGTATAGTTCTAACTCTGGTATTAGGTACAACTTTATGGGGTCACCTTAATTAGAATAAATTCTGATTCTTACTACTTTTTTTATGCTCATTTTTTATACATTAAATCTAAAATTAACAATATCTCCATCTTGCATGATGTAGTCTTTACCTTCAAGTCTGATTTTTCCTGCTTCTTTTGCCTTTACCATGGAACCTTCATGTTTCATAAGTTCATCAAAGGAAACTATCTCTGCCCTGATAAATCCACGAGAGATATCTGTATGAATTTTACCAGCTGCGTCAACTGCCTTGGTTCCTTTTTTGATAGTCCAGGCTCTAGTTTCAATTTCTCCTGTTGTTATAAAACTCATTAGTCCCAATAGGTCATAAGAAGCTTCAATCAATTTATTTAATCCAGGTTCTTCAAGACCCATCAATGATAAGTATTCTTCTTTTTCTTCTTCATCTTCAATAATAGAAATTTCAGCTTCTATTTGTGCAGAAATCACAACAACTTTTGCATCTTCTGTAGCTGCAAATTCTCTTATTTTTTCTACCCATTTATTAGAAGCGCCATCATTTGCTGCATCTTCTTCTGAAACGTTAGCAACGTAAATGATAGGTTTTGAAGATAATAAATTATATGACTTTAATATTTTTTCTTCATCTTCAGACAAGTCTAGAACCCTAGCTGATTTGCCTTTTTCTAATACTTCTAAAACTTTATTTACCAAATCAAGTTCTAACTTTTTATCCTTGTCAGCCTTAGCTTGTTTTACAAGTCTTTGGCTAGCCTTTTCCATCAATTCCATATCTGAAAGAATAAGCTCTAAATTGATAGTTTCAACATCTCTTAATGGATCAACCCCTCCATCTACGTGAGTTATATTTGGATCTTCAAAACATCTTAAAACTTCAACTATAGCTTCTGATTCTCTAATATTTTGTAAAAATTTATTTCCTAAACCTTCACCCTTGCTTGCACCTCTTACCAATCCAGCTATATCATAAAACTCTATGTAGGCAGGTACAATTTTTGTAGAATTTGATAATTCAGACAATATATTTAATCTCTTATCTGGCACATCTACAACACCAACATTTGGTTCTATGGTAGTAAATGGATAATTAGCAGATTCTGCGCCAGCCTTGGTGATGGCGTTAAATAGGGTGGATTTACCAACATTTGGTAAACCAACAATACCTAGTTTCATCATTCCTCCTTAAAATCTAAAATATTAATAACATCTTGTATTATATCATTTTTTTAGGATTCTTATTTTAAATATATTTTTTATAAAAATTTCATATTTGTTTCATAATTCAAACCTATACTATAAATAGATCAGGAAAGGAGATCGATATGAAAAAAACATTAAGCGTAATTTTAGGCTTGCTTTTAGTATTAAGTCTAGTTGCATGTAACTCTACATCAGGAAAAGCTAAGGCTACTGATGAAAAGGGTAAAGAAACAGTACAAGAAACAAAGAAAGAAAATAAAAATAAGAAAGATGATGCTAAAAATATGAAAGAAGTATTGGAAGCAAAAGTTGAAGAAGTTCATGACGAATCAATTTTAGTTAAGGATAAAGAAGGTGTGCCTTACCTAGTTTTATCTAAAGTTAAAGATATCAAAAAAGGCGATACTGTTAAAATCACATATGATGGTGTGGTTGCAACAAGTGATCCAGGACAAATTACAAATGTATATTCAATTGAAAAGAAATAATATACTATCCTCCAAAACAAACCTATAATACAAAATAGTTCTGGAATGAGCAGCAAGATTTTACTTGCTGCTTTTGTTTTGCAATTATTTATGGGTTGTAGTATTCTAAAAGTTGTAAAGAAATTAAAAATAGGAGGAGAACATGGACTCGAGTGTCCCTAGTAAGCAGATAAAATTTAATATATCTTGTGTATTAAAAGTGTGCCACTTAGAGATAAGAGCCTATGTAAGACCTAACTATTGAGTCTACCTTTTATTGCAAGATAGTTTTTATATTTGAAGGAGGTAGAAATGTTAAATACAGATTACAAAGTTGAAAATCTAAAAGATTTACAAGAATATATAAATAAATTAAACCCTGTTGACTTGGCTGAAAGATTTGTCGAGCTAGATGATACAGAGCTAGTTATATGGATAAAGCTATTAAACAAAGGTTTATTGGCTGATACCTTTGCCGAGTTACCAAAAGACAACAAGATCAAAATGATTGAATTATTATCAGATGAAAGAATTAGAGACCTGATAATTAAATTGGACGAAGATGAACTTGTAGATACCTTGCAAGAACTACCAGCCAATATGGTTAGAAAAATGATGACCTATTTAGTAGCTGACGAAAGAAGAGACAAAATCAATGAACTTTTAGGATATCCTGAAGATAGCGTTGGTTCCATCATGTCGGTTAACTTCTTATCTATCATGGAAAATGAAAAACCAAGAGATGCCTTAGACAAGATAAGGACTTCTGATTTAGATGCTAGCCGTTTGGAGTTAATTTGGATCACAGATAGTTCTCTAGTTTTAAAAGGTTATGCTTATTTAGCTGATATAGTTAGAAAAGAAGAAGGTACAATACAAGAATGTACTTATCCAATCACAGTTAGCGTTTATGCAAAAGATGACCAAGAATTAGTTGCTAAACTAGCCTACAAATATGATTTGGCAGAAATACCAGTTACCGATTCTGAAGGAAGGCTAATAGGTATAGTTCCTGCAGAATGGGCAATTGATGTTTTACACGAAGAGCATGAAGAAGACTTGGCAAATATGCACGGTATCCAAGACTCTAGCGATGAAGATGATACCTACCTAAATAAGTCAAGTTTCCAAATTGCTAAAGATAGAACTATGTGGTTAGTTATATGTCTAGTTACAGCAAGTATAACAGGATTTATCATTCATAGGTATGAAGCTATACTTGCCGCTCATGTTATCTTAACAGCATATATACCTATGCTTATGGACTCCGGTGGGAATGCTGGTAGTCAATCATCAACAACAGTTATTAGATCCTTATATGCTGGAGAAGTAAACTATAAAGAAATTTTAAAAGTAATGTTTAAAGAATTAAAAATTGGTTTCATTACTGGTTTAGCACTTCTAGCGGTAAATATGATAAGGATGCTTGTAATTGATGATCCAGGTTTGATGGTAAACTTGACAGTATCTCTAACATTATTATTAACAGTTATGCTTTCTAAAGTTGTTGGTGGTATGTTACCATTGGTTGCTGATAAGCTAAAAATAGACCCAACAATTATGGCGGGGCCATTGATAACGACAATAGTTGATACAGTTGCTCTACTTATTTACTTTGAAGTAGCAAGTGTTTTATTAGGATTATAAATATTTAACAGACTGGACTTACCTAAGATTTAGAACTTATCTGAATTAGCTAGGAGGTCCAGTTTTTTATGAAAAATTAAATTTATTTTCATATCTTGAAAATGGCTAAAATTAATGTTATAATTGTATCAAGCTCGAATGGGCAACTATTAGACAAAGTCTAGTAGTTATCATAATAAATCGTGTTAACTAATAAGGAGGAAATTTATTATGTCAATTAAAGTAGCTATTAACGGTTTTGGACGTATTGGACGTTTAGCACTAAGAAGAATCTTAGAATCAGATACAAACTTAGAAGTTGTTGCAGTTAACGACTTAACAAACAACGACGACTTAGCATATCTATTAAAATATGATACAGCTCAAGGTAGATTCCCATATACTGTAGAAGTTAAAAATGACGACTTAGTAGTAGATGGTAAAGCTATCAAATCATATGAAGAAAAAGATGCTTCAAAATTACCATGGGGTGAATTAGGAATCGATATTGTTTTAGAATGTACAGGTTTCTACAACAGTAAAGAAAAAGCACAAGCTCATATCGATGCAGGTGCAAAGAGAGTATTAATCTCAGCTCCAGCAAAAGATAAAGAAACAAAGACAGTAGTATTTGGTGTAAACCACGATATCGTAAACTCAGATGATGTTATCATTTCAGCAGCTTCATGTACAACAAACTGCTTAGCACCAATGGTAAACGTATTACACAAAGAATTTGGTTTAGATAGAGCTTTAATGTCAACAATCCACGCTTACACAGCTACACAAGGTACACAAGATGCACCAGGTGGAAGAAAATCAAGAGCAGCAGCTCAAAACATTATTCCAGCATCAACAGGTGCAGCTAAAGCAGTAGGTAAGGTAATACCTGAAGTTAACGGTAGAATCGACGGTACAGCATTAAGAGTACCAGTAATCACAGGTTCTGTTGTTGAATTATACTCAGTATTAAACAAAGAAGTTACAGTTGAAGAAGTAAATGCAGCTATGAAGAAATATGAATCAGATGCATTTGCATACAACACAGATGAAATTGTATCATCAGATATCATAGGACAACCAACTGGTTCAATCTTTGACGAAACACAAACAAACATCATGGTTGGTGAAGAAGGTGAACAAATCGTTAAGACTGTTTCATGGTATGATAACGAATATGGTTTCACAGGAAACATGATTAGATTATTAAACCACTTCGCAAGCTTATAAGATTAAGAATTTTAAGACAGAGGATTTTATCCTCTGTTTTTTCTTTTTAAATACTTTATTTTCTCCAAGTATTTAAATAAAATCTTAAATGTAGTAGTATAAATAGGTTAGTATTTAGATCATGGAGGAGAAATGGATATAGATAAAAAGATTAAAAATAGAAATATATTATTTGATATCTTAAAAGGTATATTTGTTGGCTCAGGTTTTATAGTACCAGGAGTTTCCGGTGGTGCTATCGCTGCTATATTTGGTATTTATAAACCGATTATAAATTGGCTAGCAAATATTACAAAAGATTTTTGGAAAAATGTTAAATATTTTATACCCTTTGCCATTGGTGGACTTTTAGGACTAGTTATTTTTTCTTATATAGTTAAGGTTGCCCTTGGAAGATATGAAACAATCATGATGTGGTCCTTTGTAGGTACCATATTAGGAATGTTACCTTCCTTATGGAGGGAAGCAGGCCAAGAAGGTAGAGATAACACCGATTATATGATAATGGTAGGAGCATTCTTACTTGTGCTTGCGATTTTATTATTTGCTTCAAAATATATTAAGGCAAATGTAGAACCTTCATTTATTTCTTGGTTTGTATGTGGAGCCTTGATTGCTTTAGGTATCTTAGTTCCTGGACTTAGTCCATCAAACTTTATCCTTTATATGGGAATGTATAAAGAAATGGCAGAGGCTTTTTCTAAATTAGAAATGTCTGCTGTTATACCAATAGGTTTGGGTGGACTTGTAACCATATTTTCTTTAGCAAAAGTAATAGAATATATATTTAGAAAAAACTATTCTAAATTCTACCACTTTATATTTGGAGTCGTTATGGCTTCTACAGTCATGATTGTACCTACAAATTATGGTGGATTTACTGGCATGGACTATGTATGGTGCCTAGTAGGATTTATAGCTGGTGCAGGACTTGGATATTGGATGTCAGGCTTGGAAGAGAAGTATAAATAGAAGAAAACTGGTACAAGAATTTATCTTGTATCAGTTTTTTTTTGTTTTACAAAATATTATTATATGAATTAATTATATGTTTATTGCCGTTTTCTTTATTGGTTATAATGTAATCCAATTCATCAGCTGAAGCAAAACTTATGAAATCAGATTTACCAAATTTGGAAGAATCAGCTAGTAAATATTTTTTTGCGGAATTTTTAAGGGCAATTCTTTGTGTGCTAGCCTCACTAATAGTGGAAGTCATTACATCATTTTCGCTAATGGCGTTACAAGAAAAAAACATTCTATGAAACTTCATATTATATAGGGAGTCATTGGTGATATCCCCATTAAATGATTGGGTGATAGTTCTTATTTTTCCACCAAGTAAATATATGTCCATATCCATGTTACTTAGGGTTATGAAAACTGGTAAACTATTTGTAACAATTGTTAAAGATTTGTTTGAAATTAATTTTGCCAACATTTCAATAGTTGTCCCTGGTCCTAAAAATATAATTTCACTGTCTAAGCTATTTATTATAGAGGAAGCTAGTTTCGCAATTTCTTCTTTTTTATCTAAATTTATTACACTTTTATCTGTATGTGACATCTCAAAAATAGGTTTGACAGCAAGAGATCTTGCCCCTCCATGTGTTCTAATCGCTTTACCTTTTTTTTCTAGTTCATTCAAATCACGTCTTATTGTCATGTCAGAGACTTTTAACTTCTTTTGTAATTCATCTACTTTGACGAATCCTACTTTTTCTAGTGCGTATTCTATATATTCTAATCTTCTATCTTTTTCCATAATTTATCCTTGTTTGATTATATGTTTGTTGTTTATATATTATTACTTTTAAATATTAAAATCAACACAAAACGAACAAAAAACTGGTTATTTAAGTTAAGAATACGCTTTCCAATGTTTATTTTATGTTAATATCATAGTAATAAAAAATAAGAGGAGGTTATTGTGAGAATAATTTTAGGATCTGATAAAGATGGTTTTGAATTAAAAGAATATATAAAGGAATATTTGATAAATAATGGATATGAAGTTGAAGATGTATCTGTGAATGCTAGTGAAAGTTTTGTAGAGTCTACAAAAGCTGTATCTAAGATTATCTTAGAAGATGATAGCACTAGAGGAATCCTATTTGATGGAAAAGGCTCAGGTTCGTTTATAACAGCATGCAAAATTAAAGGTATTGTTGCAGCTCAAGTTTCTGAAGAAAGATCTGCCTATATGACTAGAGAACATAATAATGCAAAAATCATAACTATGGGTCAAGACATTGTAGGAAAAGAGTTAGCAAAAAATATTGTAAAAAACTTTTTAGAGGCTGATTATGATGGTGGAAGACACCAAGTAAGAGTAGACATGTTAAATGCCATGTGCTAAAGGAGGAATGATGAAAATAGCAATAGGATGTGACCATATAGTTACAGATATTAAAAATAAAGTAGCAAAGTTTTTAGAAGATGAAGGATATGAAGTTTTAGATAAGGGTACTTACGATAATGAAAGAACTCATTATCCAATCTATGGGAAAAGAGTTGGAGATTCCGTAGCTTCCGGAGAAGCGGACTTAGGAATAGTCATATGTGGTACAGGAGTAGGAATTACTAATTCGGTAAATAAAATCCCTGGAGTAAGATCAGCTTTAGTAAGAGATATAACTACTGCGGTACATTCTAAAGAAGAATTAAATTGTAACGTAATAGGCTTCGGTGGAACTATAGCTGGACAATTCTTAATCCAAGACGCTTCTAAAGCTTTTATAGAAGCTGAATATAAGGAAACAGAAGAAAATAAAAAATTAATCGAAGAAATTGATAAGTTAAATAAAGATGCAAAAAATAATAAAGATATATTTGATGAATATATTGAAAAGTGGAATCAAGGTGTCTATAAAGACTAAATAGGAAGGATGGTATCATGGATAGAAAAGAAATGGCAATGTTGGGTTTTGAAATAGTTGCTTATGCTGGAGATGCTAGATCAAAGTTGATGGAGGCTTTAAAATTAGCAAAATCTGGAAATTACGACGAGGCTGAAGATTTAATTGCTCAAGCTAATGAATATATACTAAAAGCGCATAATGCACAAACAGAATTATTAGTAAAAGAAGCATCTGAAGAAGATATAGAATTTAGTATAACTATGGTTCATGGGCAAGACCATTTGATGACAACAATATTATTAAAAGATTTAATGCAACATCTTTTAGAAATGTATAGAAGAACTGAATAATATGGAGGGTATTTTATGAATAAGTTAATTAATAGGATAGAAAAACTAAAACCTCTATTTGAAAAAATATCAAGAAATATTTATTTAAGAGCCATAAGAGATGGATTTATTGCAGGAATGCCTGTAATCTTATTCTCATCAATATTTATATTGATAGCTTATGCACCTAATGCTTTTAAGTTTTATTGGCCTGAAGAAATAGAAGCTCTCTTAATGAAACCATATAATTATACTATGGGGATTTTAGCTCTATTAGTTGCAGGAACTACAGCTAAGTCATTAACGGATTCTATGAATAGGACTTTAAAAGCTGAAAACCAAATAAATCCAATTTCCACTATGCTAGCATCTATATCAGGATTAATGTTGTTAGCTGCTGACCCTATAGAAAATGGATTTTCAAGTGGAATGTTGGGGACAAAAGGACTTTTAAGTGCATTTATAGCAGCATTCTTAATAGTAAATATTTATAAAATATTTATTAAAAACAATATAACAATAACTATGCCTAAGGAAGTTCCACCAAATATATCACAAGTATTTAAGGATATATTTGCTTTTTCAGCATCGATTATAGCTGTTTATGCCTTAGACTTACTTGCTAGAAATCTGGGACAAGTAAATTTTGCCCAATCTGTATTAAACTTATTTGCTCCAATATTTACAGCGGCTGATGGATGGGTTGGAATTACACTTATATTTGGTGCTTATGCCTTCTTCTGGTTTGTGGGTATACATGGGCCTTCAATTGTTGAACCGGCAATAGCTGCTGTTATGTATGCAAATCTAGATACAAACCTAGAGTTATTTAAGTTAGGTCAACATGCAGACAAGTTAATCACACCTGGTACACAAATGTTTATAGTTACATTTGGAGGTACGGGAGCTACCTTTGTTGTTCCATTTATGTTTATGTGGTTAGCTAAGTCAAAAAGAAATAAGGCTATAGGTAAGGCTTCCGTAGTACCAACATTCTTCGGAGTTAATGAACCTATACTATTTGGGGGACCAATAGTGTTGAACCCAACTTTCTTTATACCATTTATACTAGCACCTATAGTTAACGTATGGATTTTCAAGTTTTTTGTTGACGTACTAAAGATGAACTCATTTTCTTTAGCCTTACCATGGACTACACCAGGACCATTAGGAATTATATTAGGTACTAACTTCGCAGTCTTATCATTTTTACTTGCTGCAATAATAATCATTGTTGATGCTATAATTTATTATCCATTCATAAAGATTTACGATAAACAAATCCTAGAACAGGAATCAAATGGTGATGACAGCCAAGCTGATGAATTGGACAGAAAAGTAAAAGAAAACTTTGATACAAGCAAGTCGGATATGATAATAGCTGATAATTTAGGAAATGACAATAAAAAGGTCCTAGATAAAGAGACTAATGTTTTAGTTATATGTGCTGGTGGTGGTACTAGTGGTTTATTAGCTAATGCATTAAATAAGGCAGCTGAAGAATATAATGAAACAGTTAGAGCAGATGCTGGGTCATATGGTGCCCATTATGATATTATGAAAAACTATGATTTAATAATATTAGCCCCACAAGTTGCATCAAATTATGAAGATATAAAAGTTGATGCAGAAAAATTAGGTGTTAAAGTTGTTAAAACTGAAGGTGCGCAATATATAGGGTTGACAAGAGATGGTTTAGGATCATTGAATTTCATTAAAGATCAATTATCATAAAGGAGGGATTTTGAAAAAATTACCTAAAGATTTTATTTATGGAGGAGCTACAGCTGCTTACCAAGCTGAAGGTGCAACCAAAGCAGATGGTAAGGGTAGAGTCGCCTGGGATACCTATTTAGAAGAAAATTACTGGTATACTGCAGAACCGGCAAGTGATTTTTATAACAGATATCCGGTAGACTTAAAATTAGCAGAAGAATTTGGTGTAAATGGAATAAGAATTTCAATAGCCTGGTCTAGAATATTTCCTGAAGGCTTTGGTCAAGTAAATCCTAAGGGGGTTGAATATTACCATAAACTTTTTGCGGAATGTTTAAAAAGAGGTGTAGAGCCTTTTGTAACCCTGCATCATTTTGATACACCAGAAGTTCTACATTCGAATGGTGACTTTTTAAATAGAGAAAATATTGAACATTTTGTAAATTATGCTAAGTTTTGCTTTGAAGAATTTTCAGAAGTAAACTACTGGACAACCTTCAATGAAATAGGTCCTATCGGTGATGGTCAATATTTAGTTGGGAAATTCCCTCCAGGTATTCAATATGATTTGCTTAAAGTTTTCCAATCCCACCACAATATGTTGGTAGCTCATGCTAAAGCTATAAATGCTTTTAGGCAAGCAAAGCATAAGGGGGAAATAGGTATAGTCCATGCCTTACCAACAAAATATCCTTTAGACCCAAACAATCCTGCTGACGTAAGAGCGGCTGAACTAGAAGATATCATTCATAATAAATTTATCTTAGATGCTACTTACTTAGGTAGATATTCTGAAGAAACTATGCAAGGTCTTCAAGATATTTTGAAAGATGATTTAGAAAAACTAGATTTACGAGATGAAGATTTTGTAGAGTTAGATAGAGCAAAAGATGAAAATGACTTTCTTGGAATTAATTATTATATGAGTGATTGGATGAGAGAGTACAAGGGTGATGTAACTGAAATTACTCATAACTCAAAAGGTGACAAAGGAAAGTCAGTCTACAAGATTAAGGGTGTAGGTGAAAGAGAATTTGATGTAGATGTACCTAGAACCGACTGGGATTGGATGATCTATCCTAAAGGACTATATGATCAAATTATGAGGGTCATTAAAGACTACCCAAACTATAAAAAGATCTATATTACAGAAAATGGTTTAGGCTACAAAGACAAATTCGAAGATAATACAGTATATGATGATGAAAGAATTGATTATATAAAACAACACCTATTAACTATAGCTGACGCTATAGATGATGGTGCCAATGTTAAAGGTTACTTCCTCTGGTCTCTAATGGATGTGTTTTCTTGGTCAAATGGATATGAGAAAAGATATGGTCTATTTTATGTTGATTTTGAAACACAAGAAAGATATCCAAAGAAGAGTGCTTATTGGTATAAGAAACTAAGTGATAGTGAAGGAGCTATTCTTTTTGAATAAATAAAAGAAGCTGATACAAGAATTTACCTTGTATCAGTTTTTTGTTTTATAGTATACTTATATTAATGATTAATTTGAGGTGATGTATGAAAGTAAATCAGATAAAGACCAAAAATGAACAAAATATCAAGTATATTATTATTTCTGTATTAGCTTTAGTGCTGTTAGCTCTCGGTGCTGCTATGCAAGTAAAATCTGCAGTAGGATTAAGTCCATGGGATGCTTTGACAGCAACTATTTCTGAATTGACCGGCTTAAAATTTGGTACAGCTTCCATGGTTTCCAACTTTTTAATGATTGCCTTACAATTATTAATATTAAGAAGACATTTTAAGTTAAGTTACTGGACCCAAGTTCCAATAGTACTTGGCTTTGGCTATGTAGTAAATTTCTTCCTATATGAAGTATTACAATTTGATTTAAACCAGTATTGGTTTAGGCTAATCTTCTTTGTTGTAGGTAATAACTTGGCGGCTTTGGCAAACTCATTTTTAGTAACTATAGATACCATAATAATGCCACCAGAAGGATTTTCATCAGCTGTTTCTAAGGTAAGTAATTTTGAATTTACAAAAGTGAGATTTTCATTAGATCTTGCTTCTGTAGCCTTTTGTTTGTTGTCTACCTTGCTGATGTCAACAACATTACAAATAAGAGAAGGTACAATAATGGGCATAATTATATATAATTTGTCATTGAGATTATATATAAAATTGTTAGGACCTAGACTAAAGAAAATAAAAGAATAATTAGGGAGGATATATGATTCAAAGACAAAAAAATATACTTCTTGATTTAAGACATTGTGAGATGACCATATATGAAATTAGTTCAAAGCAAGATGTTACTGAAAGAACTATTAGAAATGATTTAAAGGCTCTAAATAAAACTCTTGAAAAATACGATTCAGAGATTATAAAGGATGAATCTGGGAAATATAAGTTAAAAATAAGTGATAATAATAAATTCGATGATTTTGAACAAAAAGAGTTACTGAATTTTGAATTTGATTATTCAGAGCCTGATAATAGGGCTACATACATAGCCTTAAGATTGTTGTTTGCGGATGAATATATTAAATTAGAAGAGTTAATGGATGAAATGTATGTCTCTAGATCTTCTATTCAAAACGATATGAAGGAAGTTAGAAAAATCTTATATGATAATGATTTAGATATAGAAACTAAACCTAACTATGGTATTAAAATTGTAGGTAGTGAAAAAAATATAAGAAATACAATATCTTCATATATCAATGATATAAATAGTAATTCATATTTAGATTTAAACACTGAAATTGACTTTATGTTTGATAAGAAAGATATAAAATCTATAAATGATATAATCATTAAAAATATTAATTCATCGGATATTAAGCTTTCAGATATTGCCCTAAATAACTTGGTAGTCCATATAGCTATCGCTATAAAAAGGATAAAGATTAATAAGTATTTCAAGAGAAAAATAGAATCTGATATATCAAACACTTATGAATTCTCAATTGCTAATAAAATAGTAAAGGGAATAGAAGATGAGTTTGATATAGAGTTTCCAATAGATGAAGTATACTATATTACCATGCACCTAATGGGAACCAAACTTATATTAAAAGAAGATAGTAGTAATCTAACTAACCAAGACCAGGAAGTTATACAGTTAGCTAAAGACATAATTGACCAGGTTGACTCTAAGATACAATATAATATAAAAAATGATAATGAATTATTGTCTTCAATCATACTTCATCTAAAACCTGCTATTTATAGACATAAAAACAATATGAATATCAGGAATCCTTTATTGTCATCTATAAAGTTAAACTATCCATTTGCCTATGAAGCATCAATTATAGCTTCGGATGTTGTAGAAAGAAGGTTAGGAATAAAATTTGGAGAAGATGAGTTAGGCTACTTAGCAATCCATCTAGGAGCTGCAATAGAAAGAGCGAAAATAAATAAAGGGCCAATAAAAACTCTTTTAGTATGTACTACAGGAGTTGGTAGTTCCAAGCTCTTAAAATACAAGTTAGAAAATAAATTTTTAAACCTTTTAGATATTTTTTCTACTACAGAATTATATAACGCTCAAAAAGTTATTGAAGAAGAAAAAGTTGACCTGATTATAAGCACCGTTCCTTTTACTAATGAAGCAAACATACCTAGCATATATATAAATGATATACTAGGAAATTCAAATTTTGATGAAATCCAAGACTTTATTGATAAATATAATAATAGCTCTAAATTTAAATTTTTAGAGATAGAAGATATCTATATTGATAAAGATTTTGAAACAAAAGAACAAGCAATTAAATTTTTAACTGACCAAGCAGTCGAAAGAGGTAAGGCTCCAGAAAATATATATGATAGTGTAATGGAGAGAGAAAATATAGCAACTACAAGTTTTGGTAATTATGTTGCTATCCCACATCCGATAGATTTAATTACAGATGAAACTTTTATATCCATTGCTACCCTGAAAGAAGGAATAGAATGGGCAGATAAAACTGTTAAACTAGTTATATTACTATGCGTTACTAAAGATAACAATGAAACCTTTGAAGATATGTATAAAATATTACTAGACATAATTGATAGTGAAGAAAAAGTAAAGCAAATAATAAAAGCTAATAGTAGGAAAACAATTTATAATATTATAAACAATGGAAGATAGCCTTTTTACTAGCTATCTTCTTTTTTTATATTCATAGATAGACGTTTTCACAAGTTTTGGAAAAAAATTGCGTTAATAAATTTTGAAATTGATACTATAATAAATTTATAACAAATAATAACAAATAAAGGAGGCGTACATGGCTAATAATATGGAAGAGATCATTATGGGATTAATAGTTCACTCCGGAAATGCTAGATCAACTTCTATGGAGGCAATCGCTGAAGCTAAAAAAGGAAACTTTGAAAAAGCTGATCAGCTAATTGAACAAGCTAACAATGAATTTTTAGAAGCACATGCTGTCCAAACAGGTATGATTCAAAAAGAAATAAATGGAGAAAAAACTCCCTTATCATTATTGATGGTTCACGCACAAGACCATTTAATGAATGCGTTGACAGTTAAAGACCTAGCTGAAGAATTTATAGACTTATATAAAAATAAATAACAAGCGCAAAATAAAAAATAGGAAAAATAAAATAAAAATATAAAGAAAGGATTATAAAAATGAAAAACGCAATTATAATGTGTGCTGCAGGTATGTCAAGCTCACTAATGGCAAAGAAAACAACACAATACTTAAAGGAGAAAGGATATGATATACAGGTTGATGCAACCATAGCAGCAACTGGTCAAAAATTGATACAAGATCAAAAATACGACCTATACCTAATCAGTCCACAAGCTAAAATGTATTTTGAAAAATTAAAGGTAATAGCTGACAAGGCAGACAGACCAATTACAATTATTCCAATGCAAGCATATGCACCAATTCCTATGGGAATAGAAAAATTAGCAAATATTATCTTAGAATACAACGATGAAGAAAAGTAAACAACAAAAAGAGTTTGAAAAACAAAGATACGAATTAGGATTAAAGTACGCTAAATCAACCTTCATAAGGTATATGACAGCAGTATTTTTTGTTATAGCAATTTACTGGTTTTATCTATCTTTAACTGTAAGTAGACTAGTTACCTTGATACCAACATTTTATTTGATCTTATATGTAATATGTTCGGTAGACCAATACAGGACCTTACACGTTAAAGATGAAGGATTTAAAAAGACAGAAAATGTTATGAAGCTAACTTTAATAACTAATATTATCTTGATTATTATAAGCCTTTTTGATTTTAGGTTAATATTTGGATATTTTGCTAATGCAATAATTCCTATATCAGTTTTATCAATAGGTATTTTAATCAAATACTTAATTATAAGAAAAATAAATAAATTAAAAAACTATAAAAAACTATAAGGAGGACATATGTTTAGTTTTTTAGAAAAATACTTAATGGGGCCAATGGCGAAAATTTCCCAATTAAGATTGGTTAGGGCAATCACAGCAGCAGGTATGGCATCCATACCATTTACAATCGTAGGATCATTGTTCTTGGTTCTAAATATTTTACCTTTAACAATCCCACCATTACAAGGTGTTTGGGATGCAAGTTTTAACAAGGTAACCAATATTTATATGTTAGCTAATAAGGCATCTATGGGAATCATAGGACTTTATTTCTTACTTGTAATAGCTTATGAATATACAAAGATAATATCTGAAGAAGAAGAAATTGATAACATGAGACCAATCAATGGTATGTTATTATCATTATTCGCATTTTTCATGTTTATTCCACAATTTGCTAAACAAGCAGGTTTTGAATTATTACACAACCCAGAAACAGGCGTTATAAATGGTTGGGCAGTTGGAGGAGATGGTCTTTCAAGACTAGGTGCAACTGGTATATTTACTGCAATTATCACATCATGGTTAATAGTAAATATTTATAAATTCTGTATCAAGAGAAACTTAACAATAAAAATGCCGGATGATGTTCCAGATGGAGTTGCAAACTCATTCTCAGCTTTAATCCCAGCATTTTTAATAGCTTTAGTAGTATTTTTAATCCAAGGTGTATTAGTATACTTTGACACAGACTTATTCGAAATTGTTTCAATACCATTTGGTTTCGTAACAAATATAGCAGGTACACTACCAGGGGTATTGGTAATTCACTTCCTAATCCATGCTTTATGGATCGTAGGTATCCACGGTGCTACAATCATATCTTCATTAGTATCACCAATAGTATTACAAAATATGCAAGCTAACGCACAAGGTGCAAATATTCCGTTTGCTGGGGAATTCTACAATTCATTCTCATATCCAGGTGGATCAGGCGCTACAATCGGTTTAGTAGTTATGTGTATTATATTAGCAAAATCAGAACAATTAAAGGCTATAGGTAAGGCTGCTATAGTTCCTGGTATCTTTAACATCAACGAACCAGTAATCTTTGGTATGCCAGTAGTTTATAACCCAATTCTATCTATTCCATTTATCCTAGCTCCAATGGCTGGTGCAACAATAGGTTACTTAGGAATAGCATCAGGATTTGTAAGACCAATCATTGCACAACAACCATGGCCAACACCATTAGGAATAGGTGCCTTTATAGCAACCGGTGGTGACTGGAAGGCTGTAGTTGTAGCATTAGCATCCGTTGCAACAGCTACTTTAATTTACTATCCATTCTTCAAAGCTTATGACAAGAAGTTATTAAAAGAACAAGAAGAAGTAGCTGCAGAAAATAACTAATAAAATCGTAAAACAAGGAGAAAAAATGAGTTTCAGAAAAGATTTTCTATGGGGAGGAGCAACTGCTGCTAACCAATTAGAAGGAGCATACAATGTTGATGGAAGAGGCCTAGCCAATGTAGACCTCTCACCAGTAGGTGAATCAAGAGAAGCCGTTATCGGTGGAAAGAGAAAAATGCTTGAATTTGAAGAAGGCGAATTTTATCCTGCAAAAGAATCCATTGATTTTTATCATAGATACAAAGAAGATATAGCTTTATTTGCCGAAATGGGATTTAAAGTTTATAGGTTTTCAATAGCTTGGACAAGAATATTTCCAAAAGGTGATGAACTAGAACCAAATGAAAAAGGCTTAGAATTTTATGACAAGGTAATTGATGAATGTCTAAAACACGGGATTGAACCTTTAATAACAATTACACACTTTGACTTCCCAGTCCACCTAATTAAAGAATATGGGGGATGGAGAAATAGAAAAATAATAGAATTCTACGAAAGACTAGTAACTGTACTATTCAATAGATACAAAGGAAAAGTTAAATACTGGCTAACATTTAATGAAATAAATGTAATTTTAGCTCATCCATTTATGGGATCAGGTTTAGTATTTGAAGAAGGTGAAGATATTGAAAAAACTCAATACCTAGCTATCCACCATGAATTAGTAGCATCAGCAAAGGCTACAAAGATACTAAGAGAAATCGACCCTGAAGCTAAGATCGGTTGTATGTTAGCTGCTGGATCATTCTACCCAATGAGTCCAAGACCAGAGGATGTATTTGCGGCAATGCAAGCAAATAGAATGAGCTATTTCTTTGTAGATGTACAGTCAAGAGGATATTACCCATCATACAAATTAAAAGAGTTAGAAAGAAAGGGTATCTTACCTGACATAACAGAAGAAGATAAAAAAGTTCTTAGAGAAAATACAGTAGACTTCGTATCATTCTCATATTATTCATCTAGAGCAATAGAAGTGAATACAGATGATAAAAAAGTTGCTGACAAAACAGACTCTAACTTATTTGCTTCAGCTAAAAATCCATATTTAGACCATACTGAATGGGGATGGCCAATTGATCCACTAGGATTTAGAATTACACTTAATGAAATTTATGACAGATATCAAAAACCATTATTTGTAGTAGAAAATGGACTTGGTGCCGTTGATGAACCTGATGAAAATGGATATGTTGAAGATGACTATAGAATCAATTATCTAAGAGACCACATCAAAAACATGAAAGATGCAGTCGAAATAGATGGTGTTGATTTATTAGGTTATACAACATGGGGTCCAATTGACTTAGTTTCTGCTGGTACTGGAGAAATGAAGAAGAGATATGGATTTATCTATGTTGATAGAGATAATTATGGAAATGGAACTCTAAAAAGAACTAAGAAAAAATCATTTGATTGGTATAAGAAAGTTATAGCTTCAAATGGTGAAGATTTAGACTAATAAAAATTTAATAAGGGTAAGGTTTATATAACTTTATCCTTATGGAAAAACAGGAATTATGATGAAAAAGAATGATCCTATAGTAGCCTCTATAATCTTAAATATAGGATTAACTAAGTTCTTAAAATTACTATCTATTAAAAACGAAAAGAATATTGTAGAAAATATATGTATTGATTGCAATAGTGTAAGTAGTAATCAAATATAATAGGAGGATTTAATGTTTGAGTTTTTAGAAAAGTATATAATGGGCCCGTTGACAAAACTCTCACAACTAAGATTAGTTAGAGCCATCACAAAAGCTGGTATGGCTTCTATACCATTTACAATAGTAGGTTCAATGTTCTTGGTATTAAATATTTTACCTTTAACTATACCTGCACTCCAAGGCTTTTGGGACCAAACATTTTTCAAGGTTTCTAGTGTTTATATGTTAGCTAACAAGGCTTCAATGGGTATCTTAGCTCTTTATTTCTTACTTGTTACCTCATATGAATATACAAAATCTTTCGGAGACGAAGATGGTATAGATGTAAACCCTATATCAGGTATGTTACTTTCATTGTTTGCATTTATAATGTTCATTCCTCAATTTGAAAAGGGAGCAGGTTTTAACTTACTTCATGATGTTGAAAATGGCATTATAAATGGTTGGGGAATAGGTGGTGATGGTGTATCAAGATTTGCAGCATCAGGTATATTCCCAGCAATCATAGTATCATGGATGGTAGTAAATGTTTATAAGATGTGTATAGTAAAGAAATTAGTTGTTAAAATGCCTGAAGAAGTTCCAGAAGGTGTAGCTAACTCTTTCACAGCTTTAATACCAGCTTTCATAATAGCTTTGATAGTATTTGTACTTCAAGGTTTGATGGTAAGCTTTAACACAGACTTATTCTCATTCGTTGCAATACCATTTGGTTTTGTAACTAAGTTAACTAATTCCTTATTAGGTATGGTAGTGATTTACTTCATAATGCATGCTTTATGGGTTGTTGGTATACATGGTCCTGTAGTTTTAGGAGCATTTTTACAACCGATACTAGTTCATAACCTAGCATTAAACCAAGCAGGAGCAAAAATACCTCTAGCACTTGACTTTAAAAATGCTTACGTATCAGTAGGTGGGTCAGGATTTACCCTAGGCCTAGTAATAATGTGTATTTTCCTTGCTAAATCTGAACAATTAAAGGCTATAGGTAAGGCATCTATAGTACCAGGTTTATTTAATATAAACGAACCAGTAATATTTGGTATGCCAGTTGTTTACAACCCAATTTTAGCTATACCATTTGTATTAGTTCCTATAGTAACAGGTGTAGTTGCATACTTAGCTATTACTACTGGTTTAGTAGGACCAAACATAGCTCAACAACCATGGCCAACACCAATATTCCTATCAGGGATAATAGGTACAGGTGGTGACTGGAGAGCCCTAGTATTGCAGGTAGTTAACCTAACTATAAGTGTAGTAATCTGGTATCCATTCTTCAAGATGTATGACAAGAAATTAGTAGAAGAACAAAAACAACACGAAAAAGAGTTAAATAATTAAAAATGATATATTTTGGAAATACAAATAGGAGGTGATTAATTAGATTATTTATTAAGAACAGACCAAATATAAATGGTTAGGATATTAACTTATAGTAAGAATGTAAAAGAATAAATAAACTAAGGAGTAAAAAATGTCAAAGAAATTAAAAATTGTTACAATTGGTGGTGGTTCATCATATACACCAGAGTTAATTGAAGGTTATATTTTAAGAAAAGATCAATTAAATATTGGAAAAATTGTTTTAGTAGATATTCCAGAAGGTGAAGAAAAACTTAACATAGTTGGTGAAATGGCTAAAAGAATGATTAAAGCTGCTGGTCTAGATTGGGAAGTAGAATTAACACTAGACAGATTCAATGCTTTAAAAGATGCCGACTTTGTAACAACACAATTTAGAGTAGGATTATTAGATGCGAGAGTAAAAGACGAAAGAATACCTCTATCACACGGTGTATTAGGACAAGAAACTAATGGTGCTGGTGGTATGTTCAAAGCCTTCAGAACTATACCTGTAATAGGAGAAATTATTGAAGACATGAGAGAACAATGTCCAGATGCATGGTTAATCGACTTTACAAACCCAGCAGGTATTGTAACTGAAGCTGCTATTAAACACTTTGGTTGGGAAAGAACTATAGGTCTATGTAACGTACCAATAGGACACGTTACAAAAGCAGCTGAAGTTTTAGGTGTAAAACCTGAAGATCTTCACTTCAGATTTGCCGGTATCAACCACTTCCACTGGCATAGAATCTGGGACAAAGAAGGTAATGAAGTAACTGAAAAAGTTATAGAACTACTATATGGTGAGGATGTAAACCAAGAAGCTGAAGTTGCAAATATTCATGATGCAGTATACAATGTGGAACAATTAAGAGACTTAAAGATGTTACCATGTTCATACCACAGATACTACTATATAGAAGATGAAATGTTAGAAAACAATATAGAAGACTTCAAAAATGGTAAAACTAGAGCTCAAGTTGTAAAACAAACAGAAAAAGAACTATTTGAACTTTACAAAGATCCAGCTTTAGATTACAAACCAGAACAATTAACACAAAGAGGTGGTACTCACTATTCAGATGCTGCATGTGAAATCATTGCATCAATCGTGAATGACAAGGGTACACAAATGGTTGTTTCAACAAGAAACAATGGTACAATTGAAGACCTTCCATACGATTGTGTGGTTGAAGTTTCAGCTAGAATCGATTCAAGAGGGGCAAATCCAGAAAACTGGGGTAAACTAATGCCTGCAGCAAGAGGTATGCTACAAATCATGAAAGCTATGGAAGAAACAGTTATCAGAGCGGCTATTGATGGTGATTACAATGCAGCCTTACATGCATTTACAATTAACCCACTAGTACCTGGTGGAAGGATGGCTAAGAGACTTCTAAACGAAATGCTATATGCTCACAAGAAACACTTACCACAATTTGCTGATAAGATTGCAGAAATCGAAAAAGACGAAGAAATCACATCTTATGTTGATGAATTGATGAAGAGCAACTAATAACAACTAATAATATTTAAATATTTAAGAGGTGTAAATCAATTTACACCTCTTAAAATATATAGAAAGGATATAAATGAAAATCCAAAGTAGAGTAGCATTAACAGGCTTGGCTTTAATTTTGCTTGGATTTGCAGTTGGTTTACAGACTAAAGCTGCTATAGGAGTATCGCTAGTAAACAGCACCTTTATATCAATATCTACGATAACAGGATTAAAATTTGGTACTGTCTCTAATATTGTCAATAGTTTTTTTATTTTATTACAAATTTTCATATTAAGAAAAGATATTAATATATTATTAGTTTTTCAAGCTATATTGATGGTTACATTTGGTTTTATAACTAATTTTTTCATATATGATGTTTTCACTTTTGATATAACAAGTTATCCTATGAGAGTAGTTTTATTTACTATATCATATTTAATTATACCTTTTGCCTTGGTATGTCTTAAGGAATTGGATATTGCAAGTATGCCAATAGAAGGATTTTGTAAGTTATTGGAAAATAAAAACATGATGAGCTTTAGTAATGCTAGATTAGCTGTAGATATAGTTTCTCTTATAGCAACTATATCTATTGTTTTAATATTTAATATACCTAGCCCAATAAGGGAAGGAACCATAATGAGCTTATTTTTACTAAACTACATGATAAGATTTTACATTAAGGTTCTTGGACCAACATTTGTAAAAGTGGGACTTGCGAATTAAAAATTAACAAAGAGGTGAAAAATGAAAAAAATATATCTTGTGAGACACGGAGAAACTCTATTTAATTTAACAAAAAAAAGGCAGGGAGCTTGTGATTCTCCTTTGACAGAAACAGGTATTGATCAAGCTAAAAAAGCCAAGGAATATTTTAATAAACATGAAATAGTTTTTGATAAAGCTTATTGCTCAACACAAGAAAGAGCTGAAGATACCCTGAATTTAATTACAGATTTAGATTACGAAAGATTGAAAGAATTGAAGGAATGGAATTTTGGTGTATACGAAGGTGAACCAGAAAGTCTAGGTGCTCCAGATTCAGATTATTTTTTAACCAATCTAAATTTTGGTGACTGGTGGGTTAAACATGGTGGTGAAGATGTAAAAGAAGTTAGAGCACGTATGAAAAATGCGCTTGCCAAGATCGCTGCTGATGAAGGAGAAAATGCTATAGTCATATCTCATGCGGGAGCTATTTGGTCTTTGATTACTGGAATATTTCCTAGTGAAGACTTGTTAGAAAATAATGGTATAGAACGTGGTATAAAAAATTTAGCTACTTTAGAATTTGAAGTTTTAGAAAATGGAGAATTGAAATTTATCCATTTATTCCAACCTTTATTAGAAGAGTAGTAATAGGAGTAATAATGAAAAAAATAGCAGTACTTGTAGCTCCAGGATTTGAAGAAATTGAAACGATAGGGATTGTTGATATTTTAAGACGAGGTAAAGTGCATTGTGATTTGGTCGGACTAGAAAATGTGGTAACTGGATCACATGGGATTTCAGTTAAATGTGATAAGGTAATTGATGATAAAATTTCTCGCGACTACGATATGATTGTTTTACCAGGCGGAAGGCCTGGAGCGGACAATCTAAGAGATAATGATCTTGTTATTAAGGCTATAAAAGATATGAATGATGAAAATAAATGGATTGCAGCTATTTGTGCAGCCCCAATAGTCCTTGAAAGAGCTGGAATTTTAGAAGATAAAAATTATACAGCATATCCTGGTTTTGATAAAGAAATAAAAGAAGGAAACTTCAAAGAAGATATAGTTGTTGTTGATGGTAAGATAATTACAAGCAGAGGACCTGCAACAGTATTTGAGTTTTCTTATAGCTTATTAGATTTGCTAGGAGTAGATACGAGTCATTTAAGAGAAGATATGCTTTATAACTTTCTAATTGGAGAATAACTTTATTTGCAAATAGATTAAAACTTTGCTATCATGTATTCATTAGGATAGTGATTGCAAAAGCAAGCTAAACCTACAAAGGGATTTCTGTATCCTTTTGTAGGTTTTTTTATTGCAAAGGGGTTATAAATGCGCATAAAAAAGATACTTAATAACAATGTAATTACTTTTGAATCACGAAATGGTGATGAAAATATTGCCATGGGCAAAGGTATAGCTTTTGGCAAGAAAAAAGGTGATTTGGTAGATGAAAATATAGTCGACAATATTTTTGTTCCCGATTCAACTTTAAAAAACATCACTGATATGGTTCAAAGCATTCCATATGCATATTTTGAAATAACAAGTGAAATTTTAAAATATGCAAAATTGATTTTGGCAAAACCTATAAATTCTAAAACGAATTTATTATTAGCAGACCACATACATGGAGCTGTTGAAAGAGCGAAAGATGGAGTGTTTTTGAAGACCAATCTTTCCTGGGATATAAAAAGATTTTATCCCGATGAGTATAAGATAGCTAATTATGGTTTAGACCTCATAAAAGAAAAATTTGAAATTGACCTAGATGAAAGTGAAGCTGCTTTTATGGCGCTTAATATAGCTAGTTCCAATGGAAACAATGATTCAGATTTATATGAAGTAACTGAAATAGTTTTGCAAATTATAAATATTATTAGAAGAGAATTTATGGTTGAGCTAGATGAAAGTAGTGTTAGCTACTATAGAATGATTAATCATTTGAAATTTTTCGCGGATAGGATATTAACAAATCATACTTATAACGATGACAATGATGATGAATTATTGGATATTATAAAAGTAAAATATGTCAATTCTTATAATGTAGCTTTGAAAATAGGTGAATTTGTTAAAGAAAACTACCACCATGACTTATCCCAAGAAGAATTATTGTATCTAACAATACATATTGAAAGAAATATATACAAAAGAGAGGAATAAAATGGGTAAATACACAAATTTAGCCCAAGACATAGTTAAAAATGTCGGCGGCAAAGAAAATATAAACAATGTATTTCATTGTATTACAAGATTAAGATTTAATTTGAAAGATGAATCTAAGGCAAATGATGAATTTTTCAAAAATAATGACGAGATAGTTACCTTGATGAAATCTGGAGGCCAATACCAAGTAGTAATTGGTAACCATGTACCAGAAGTTTTTGAAGAGGTAACAAAGGTGGCTGGAATCAGTGGCGACCAACCTTCTGGATCATCAAGTAATCAAAATCTAGGAGCAAAATTACTTGAATACATTCAAGCTATATTTATGCCATACTTATCAGTCTTAGCTGCAGCAGGGATTATAAAAGGTTTAGCTACAATCCTATCTACAGCAGGCTGGGTACCAGCTGAAAGTGGTTTAGGTGTATTATTAGCAGCAATGGGTGATACAGTGTTTTACTTCTTGCCTGTATTTGTTGCTTATACATTCTCAACTAAACTAGGACTAAATAAATTTACAGGTTTAGCAATAGGATTATCGCTTTTACATCCAACTATAACAGGAATAGCTGAAGAAACTATTATATTTGGTGTAAATGTTCAAGGACTTGCTTACAACTCAACTGTTTTACCAATAATATTTGGTATCTTATTGTCTTATCCATTAGAAAAGTTTTTCAATAAAATTTTACCAACAGTTGTGAAAGCATTCTTGACACCACTTTTAACTATACTAATTACAGTTCCAATAATTTATGTATTTGTTGGACCTTTGGCAAACAATATTTCAAATAGCTTATATGCAGGTCTATCTTCAATTTATGAATTTTCACCAATAGTAGCTGGTGCTGTTTCTGCATTCTTCTGGCAAATACTTGTTATTTTTGGAGTTCACCAAGCTCTTATTGTTCCATCAATAATTGGACTATCTCAAGGTACTCCTGACTTATTCATATCATTCATTGGTGCTGCACCATTTGCTCAAATGGCAGTAGTGATCATGATGTGGCTAAAGACAAAGAACAAAAAGAAAAAATCATTGATGTTACCAGCATGGATTTCAGGTATATTTGGTATTACAGAACCGGCAATTTATGGGTTTACACTTCCAAACATAAAACTATTCATAGCAGGTTGTATAGCTGCAGCATTTGGTGGTGCCTATATAGGAGCAACTAAGGCCTATACTTACCAAATGGCTGGATTAGGAATATTCTCCTTACCAGGAGCTATCTCAGCTGAAAATCCATCAAACTTAACAAACTTTATAATAGGTAACCTTATCTCAATAGTTTTAGCCCTTATATTTACATTCTTCTTATACAAGGAAGACAAGACAAGTATAAATGAAGAGGAAGCATCAAAAGCGAAAGAAAAGTTATCTAATGGTAATAAAGAAAGTTTAATCCATCCATTAAAGGGTCAAGTAGTTGAACTAGATAAGATTTCAGACCAAGCCTTTGCAAGTGGAGTTTTAGGCAAAGGGGTTGCGATTATTCCAAGTGCTAATGACTTAGTATCTCCAGTTGATGGTACTGTAACAACAATATTCCCTACAAAGCATGCTATAGGCATCACATCGAATGATGGGGCTGAAGTATTGATTCATATAGGACTAAATACTGTTGAACTTGCTGGGGAAGGCTTTGATGTTAAGGTTCAAGAAGGTGATAAGGTAAAGGCCGGTGATCTTTTAATGACTATTGATTTTGCTGGTATACAAGCAAAGGGCTATGATATAACAACACCTATTATCGTTACAAATACTGATGATTATTTAGATGTTATAGCTTTGACGGATTCACCAGAAAAGATAGTAGAATTAATTCATTAATAAATATAAAAAATTAAATATAGCCGGTAGTTTTTGACTACTGGCTCATATTTTAAAAGGAGGAAAATTATGGTATTCAAAAAAGATTTTTTATGGGGTGGAGCTACAGCTGCCAACCAAGTAGAAGGTGGATACAACTTAGGTGGTAAAGGTGAAATAATGCACGATTATACCACAGCAGGCTCAGTTAAAAAAACAAGAATGATAACTTATATCGATAAGGATGGAAATCCTGGAGAAGCTACCTATGCACACGGTTTTGAAGATATACCTGAAGGGGCAAAAGTAGGAGCTGTGGAAGGGTACTACTACCCAAACCAAGTAGCTATTGATTTTTATCATAGGTATAAAGAAGATATAGCTTTATTTGCTGAAATGGGATTCAAAACATTTAGAATGTCTATATCATGGGCAAGAATATTCCCGAATGTTGACGATGGTAAACCAAACCAAGAAGGTATTGATTTTTATAGGTCAATTTTTGAAGAACTTAGAAAATACGATATTGAGCCATTAGTTACTATGCATCACTTTGATACACCATTAAAAGTAGCTGAAAAATATGGTGGATTTGACAATAGAAAAGTTATAGATTTATTTGAAGAATATGGAAAATTTATAATTGACGAATATAAAGATTTAGTAAAATACTGGATAACTTTCAATGAAATAAATACTTCTATCGCATTTTTAGATATGTTTGATTTGGGCGAAAATTCAGCCCCATATCAAAAAGCCTTCCAAGTTTTACACAATCAATTTGTAGCCTCAGCGAGAGTTGTAAAATATGGTAGAGAAAAATATCCAGATTTAAAATTTGGTAACATGATATGTGGATTGTCTTCATATCCTATGACAACTGATCCAGAAGATATATTAGCTAACAGATATAGTTGGGAACAAAACTTATTATATTCAGGTGACGTACAAGTTTTTGGTGAATACCCAACATTCGCACAAAGAATATGGGATAAATATAATGTAAAATTAAATACTACTGACCAAGACTTTGAGGACTTAAAGGCTGGTACAGTTGATATGTACACATTCTCATACTACTCATCAAACCTAGTTACAACACATGATGTGGATAAATCCGCCGGTGGTAACTTCTCTATGGGAGTTGAAAATGAATACTTAGAATATTCTGACTGGGGCTGGGCATATGATCCAAAAGGTTTAAGATATTTCTTAGAAGTACTATATGACAGATATAAGATACCTCTAATGATAGTTGAAAATGGTCTAGGAGCTGTAGACGAGCTTGTTGACGGTACTGTAGAAGACGATTACAGAATAGAATACATGAGAGAACATATCAAGGAAATGAAAAATGCTGTTAAAGATGGGGTAGATTTGATTGGATACACCTCATGGGGTTGTATTGATTTGATATCTGCAGGTACAGGCCAAATGTCAAAAAGATATGGATTCATATATGTAGATTTAGATGATGAAGGAAACGGAACTCTACAAAGATACAAAAAGAAATCATTTGATTGGTATAAGAAAGTTATAGAATCAAATGGTGAAGTTCTTTAATTATTTATAGATTTAAAACACCTTTTATAATTATATTTGATATATGATATTATTTATATATCAAGTTATAATAATAAGAGGTGTTATTCTATGAAAAAA
>NZ_CAMPYN010000013.1 GCF_946998255.1 uncultured Helcococcus sp.
ATGCGCCTTGTACCCTCTTTGGTTTTGGTAGCTTGCTTGGATAGTAAAGCATATCACCCTTACCTAAAAGCTTTTCAGCTCCTGCCATATCAATGATGGTCCTAGAGTCAACACTTGACGCAACTTGGAAGGCAATTCTTGATGGTATATTAGCTTTAATAATACCGGTTATAACATTCACACTTGGCCTTTGTGTAGCTATTATAAGGTGAACACCACTTGCCCTACCCATTTGAGCTAGTCTAGTAATATAATTTTCAACATCTTTAGATGCTTCCATCATAAGGTCAGAAAGCTCATCAATAATAACAACTAGGTATGGTAGTTTCTCTAGTTCACTTTCACCATTTTCATCAATTTCTTCTTGGACTTTAGCATTATAAGCTTTAATGTCCCTGGTACCGGCTTCTGAGAATTTTTCAAACCTACTAGTCATTTCTCTTACAGCTTCATTTAATGATGCTGTAGCTTCTGATGCCTTAGTAACAACCTTTCTTCCCCTTAAATGTGGAATATTGCTATATACTTTTAGTTCAACCATCTTTGGATCAATCATGATAAATTCTACTTCCTGAGGTGAGTACTTATAAATAATACTCATGATAATAGCATTCATCATAACCGACTTACCTGAACCTGTAGCACCAGCAATTAAAAGGTGTGGCATGGCATTGATTTTAGCATATTGTGGATGACCAAATATATCTCTACCGATTACTACGGTAATATCGTCATCTTCTTTTAGGAATTGTTCAGTTGAAACAAGTGACCTAAATGTAACTACATCTTTTTCCCTATTAGGTACTTCTATACCCACATAAGGTTTACCAGGTATAGGAGCTTCAATTCTTATACTTGGAGCTGCAAGCGCCATAGCTAAGTCATTTGAAAGATTAGTAATCTTTGAAACTTTTACCCCTATTTGTGGTTTTACTTCATAAGAAGTTACGGTAGGTCCATTATTGATATTAACAACTTCTGATTCTATACCAAAACTTTCTAAGGTATTTTTAATGATTTCAGAATTTTTCAACAAAATACTTTCATCATCACTTACATTAGTATCTGATTTATTTAATAAGTCAATTGGTGGTTTAATATATTCATAATCTTCATCATACTTGATGGCCACTTGACTTCCAGAACTAACTTCTTCTTCAAATATTTCATCATCATAAGCTTCTGTTTTTTCATCACTAGCATTATGATATGAAATATTTGGAACTATATCTTCTTCAATTGCTTTATTTCCAAAGTTTTCAATATAATTATTTTCTTTTGTATCAATAATAGTTTTTTCCCTAGTTTTTGACTCTGGTTTTCTAACTTTTTTACTATTATCATTTCTTTTTGTAAGATTAGATAGTTTATAGAAAATATTTTTAAAAAAATCTGCAATAGATTTATCAAATATATAAAAATAAGAAATAAAGAATAATAGAATAGTTAAGATATATATTCCAATATCAGCAATTAAGGCATTTATTATAAAATATATAGATGTAAAGATAACACCTATACCTGAATAACTTAACGCTTGAGAATAAGAGTTTTCAACCATAGCATTATAATTTCCGCCCCTATTGTATATAGTCCCTAATATCAATATTAAAGATAAAATAAGAAGGCTTATAACGCTAATGTCAGACTTATGCTTTACCCAAAATTTCTCATTATTTAAAGCAAAAAACATAAATAGACTGTAGAAAGGTAATATGTAAGCTGTCAATCCAAATACTATAAAAATTGCTTGACTAATATATTTGCCTAGTATACCCATTTTATCTTTTAATAAAATAACAGATAAAAAGACTACAAATAGACTGATAGCCAAAATAAGCTTTACTAAAGCTTGATCTTTTTTATTTTTATTAGTATTTCTTCTATTTTTAGCCATATTTTCCCCCATAAAAACTCTTTTATAATTATATCATATTAGAGCTTTATAATAAAGATTGTAAAAATAAAAAATGCTAGAAAAATCTAGCATTTTTAAGTATTTTAAATTCTTAATTTTATTAAACTATTCTCTTTCAAGTAAGTCTTTTCTTGATAGGTTTATTCTACCCTTGTCATCAACTTCAAGAACCTTAACCATGATTTCATCGCCTTCTTTTACCACATCTTCAACTTTTTCAACTCTCTTGTGGTCTAATTTTGAAATGTGAACAAGGCCTTCTTTGTTGTATCCAAACTCTACAAAGGCTCCAAAGTTTGTAATCTTTACAACCTTACCTAAGTATACGTCACCTTTTTCAGGTTCTTCTACAATACCATTTATAATTTCTAAGGCTCTTTCTCCTGAAGGACCATCTGGTGCTGTAATTGTTACTAAACCGTCGTCTTCAATATCAATTTTAACTCCAGTTTCTTCAATTATCTTATTAATTGTTTTACCACCAGAACCAATAACTTCTCCAACCTTCTTAGGATCGATCTTTACTGAGAAGATTCTTGGTGCATTTGGTGATAATTCTTTTCTTGGTTCAGATATAGCAGATAAAATCACATCTAAAATCTTAAATCTTGCAACTTTAGCATCTTCTAAAGCTTGGCTAAGAACAGACCTATCGATACCGTCAATCTTAATATCCATTTGTAGGGCTGTGATACCTTCTTTTGTACCAGCTACCTTAAAGTCCATATCTCCTAGGTGGTCTTCAAGTCCTTGGATATCTGTAAGTATAGATAAATCCTCACCTTCTTTAATCAAGCCCATAGCAATACCTGCTACAGGTGCTTTTATTGGTACACCAGCATCCATTAAAGATAAGCTTGAGCCACAAACTGATGCCATTGAAGATGAACCATTTGATTCTAAAACTTCTGATACAAGTCTCATTACATATGGGAAGTCTTCTTCAGAAGGTAATACTGGCTCTAAAGCTCTTTCAGCAAGTCTACCATGTCCAATTTCTCTTCTACCAGCTGATCTAAATCTTCCAATTTCACCAACAGAATATCCTGGGAAATTGTAGTGGTGCATGTATCTCTTTGTTACTTCTTCTTCGGTCATACCATCAATGTATTCTTTTTCTGAAGGTCCTGCTAGGGTAGCAATATTTAATACTTGAGTTTGTCCCCTAGTAAATAAACCAGAACCATGTACCTTTGGTACTAAAGCAACTTCTGCTGATAAAGGTCTAATTTCTGTTAATTTTCTTCCATCTGGTCTTATCTTATCAACAGATATTAGTCTTCTTACAATTGTTTTTTCTAACTGGTTGAATATTCTTGAAACTTCTTTTAATAAGTCTTCATTATCTTCGTCTTCTTCGTCAATATATTTTTCTAAGACTTCTTCTCTTAAAGCATCTACATCGTCTTCTCTACTTGCCTTATCTGCATTTTTAAGAGCTTCTTTAATTCTAGCACCAAATTCAATTTCTATATCACTATATAATTGTGGATCTACATCTTCATATTCAAATTCTTTTTTCTCTTTACCGATTTCTTCAACTATAGTTTTTATAAAGCGGCAAATATTTTTAATCTCTTCATGTCCAAATAAGATTGCTTCTAACATTTCTTCTTCAGTAAGCTCTTGTGCACCAGCTTCTACCATCATGATAGCTTCTTCTGTACCAGCTAAGGTCAAGGCTAACTTTGATTTTTCTCTTTGTTCTTTATTTGGATTTATAATATATTGACCATCAATATACCCTACTTCTACCCCAGCTATTGGTCCCATAAATGGTATATCAGAAATAGATAGGGCTATTGAAGCACCAATCGTTGATAAGATACCATATTCATGGTCTTCATCGGCTGATAATACTGTAGCGACTATTTGAACATCATTTTTATATCCTTCTGGAAATAGTGGTCTAATAGGTCTATCAATCATACGAGCTGTAAGTGTTGCCTCATCTGTTGGTTTACCTTCTCTTTTAACATATCCGCCAGGTATCCTACCCACAGCATACATTTTTTCTTGAACTTCTACTGATAGTGGGAAAAAGTCTATACCTTCCCTTGGTTTATCGGATGCAACTGCAGTCACTAAAACCATTGTATCACCAGATCTTAAGGTCAATGCAGCATTTGCTTGTTTAGCAAGCTTGCCTATTTCAATATCAAATTGATTATGATCTGATTTATATTTATATGTATTTACCATACTTTCTCCTTTAATAGCACCTGCTATTATATATTTTTAATCTTTTCTTCTCTTTATATATTAACATAGAACTTTAGTAATTGTGTAAAATCATTTATTTTTATAGTAAAATAATAAAGCTGAAGTCAATATATATTAACTCCAGCTCTTAATTATTGTTCTATTATCTTCTTAATTTTAATTTTGAAACGATATCTCTATATCTTTCAATATCTTTCTTTTCTAAGTAGTTTAATAGACCTCTTCTCTTACCGATTAACATGTATAATCCTCTTCTTGAAGCACTATCTTTTGGATTTGCTTTTAAGTGTTCTGTAAGATTGTCTATTCTATGTGAGAATATAGCAATTTGCACTTCTGGTGAACCTGTATCACCTTCACCTCTACCATATTCTTTAATTAATTCTACTTTCTTTTCTGGTGTTATCATATCTTCCTCCATATTTTTATATTTCACTTTTTACCGAGTAAAGACCGGAGTCCTCTATTACCAAGCAAAAGTACTTAATAAGTATAACAAATAATATTAGTTTTGTAAATTATTTTTTTTATATTTTAAGGCAAAATCTAGGTCTTGGTCCATTTGTTTAATAAGTTCTTCTTTACTATCAAACTTTACCTGTCCCCTGATCCAGTCTATGAATTCAACTTTCACCTTTGAACCATATATTTTTTCATTGAAATCCAAGATATAAACTTCTACTTTTATGTCCTTGCTATTTGTAACTGTAGGATTCGTACCTATTGAAGTTAATGATAAATACTTATTTGAATTGATATAAATATTGGTCAAATACACCCCTTCAGCAGGTAAAACATATGGAAAATCTAAGGCAAGATTTGCAGTTGGATATCCTAACTCTTTGCTTCCTATTTTTTTTCCATGGACAACCTGTCCTTTAATTGTATAATTGTTTCCAAGTATAGTAGATGCTTCCTTCACCTCTCCAGATTTTATCATGTCCCTTATCAAGGTAGATGATAGTTTTGAGCCTTTATATAAATAATCATCTACAATATAGGCATTTAAAAGATTATCTTTTTCATATTGTAAAATATGACTAACATTGGCATCGTCTTTTTTACCGAAGGTATAGTCTCTTCCACATACAATAGAATTTGCTTTTAGCTGACCGACTATAAAATCAAGCATAAATTGGTCTCTATTTAATTTAGCAAATTTCTCACTAAAGTCCTTTATGAATATATAGTCTATACCAAGTTTTTCTAAAGTTTCGATCTTATCTTCTACTGAGTTAAGATATCTTCTCTCAAATTGAGGAAAAACTTCATTAGTATGTTGCTTAAAAATAAGCACTGAAGATTTTATATCTTTTTCTTTAGCAACATCAATAGCCTTTTTTATGATATTTCTATGTCCTAGGTGAAAACCATCAAAATTTCCTAGGGCTATTGCTGATTTATCAATAGATTCTGTTGAATTTTCTTTATCTAAATCAATTATTCTTGCCAAATCAATTTCTCCATTTTAAATATATTATCATTTTTCATAGCCAAACCTAAGAAATTATTGTTATTAAATACTAAAGTCAAAGTATTTTCCTGTATTTTCTCTGATTTTTTAATATCTTTCACATTAACTCTTTGACCATTTATAAGTCTAAATCTTATATTATCATCAACATCAAATCTAGGTAAAGTATCCAAAACTTCTTCTGGCTTTATTATTAGATTATAAAGATCTTCTTTTGAATACTTATCTATATCAGATATGTCTATAGTTTGTTCTATTGATAAGTTACCTACTTTAATCCTTTGTAAGTCTGTCATAAAGGCATAGGTCCCAAGATTTCTTCCTAAGTCATGGATTAGAGATCGTATGTATGTTCCTTTAGAACAATCTACATATATTTTAGCCCTATTAGCATTAAGATCTAATAGTTTTATATCATGAATAGTAACCTTACGAGCTTTAATTTCAACTTTTTTTCCTTCTCTGGCGTATTCATAAAGCTTTTTACCATCAACCTTTATAGCTGAATAAATAGGAGGAACTTGTGATATTTCCCCCTTAAATTTATTCAATTCTTTATTTATTTCTTCTTTAGTAAATATTTGTTTGTCAGAAATATTGATTACTTCCCCTTCACAATCATAAGTGGAAGTCTCTTTTCCAAATTCTAAATCCGCTATATAGGCCTTACCAAGGTCGCTAACATATTGGGAGAGTTTTGTAGCCCTACCAATACACATCGGTAGAACACCAGTTGCAATCGGATCTAGGGTGCCTGTATGGCCAACCTTTTTTGTCCCTAGTTTCTTTCTTAAAATTGCAACCACATCATGGGAAGTCATGTTTTTAGCTTTATTTATCGCTAAGATCCCCATCTTCATACAATTTCTCCATTCTTTTATTTAGTCGAGCAAAAACTTCATCAATATTACCTTTAGTTGTCGCACCTGAAGCTCTTACATGACCACCACCACCAAATTCGACAGCAATTTTAGAAACATCTACTTTAGCTTGTGATCTAAAACTTAATTTAGTTTCTTCAGCTGATTCTTCTTTAGCTATAGCTGATACTTCAATTCCATTTATAGTCCTTAGCATTGAGACTAAGCCTTCAGCATCATCCATAGTCATACCAAATTTTGCAACTAGGTCTTTAGTGATTTTTGCAGTTATTATTTGTTTACCAATTCTTGTGGCATTTTTAATCACTTCAACTTGTAAGAATAATTGGTTAATATCTAATCTATCATACAATTCTTCTTGGATTCTTTTCTTATCAGCTCCAAGTCTAATTAATTTTGCTGCATTTTCTAAGGTCTTAGCATCTGCTGCATCATATTGGAACCTGTATGTGTCGGTCATTATACCTAAGTATAGGTAATTTGCAGCTTCTTTTGGTATTTCAATATTTGAATCAATAAATATTTCTGCTACCATTTCACTAGCTGATGATGACATATAGATTATATCATTGTTAGAATAACCTTCATTTGTAATATGGTGGTCAATGATTGCAGTATCCTTAGCCTCATCCATATATTTAGCTGATGAACCTATTCTAGCTTTATCAGCACTATCTACAGATATAAATAAGTCAGCTTTTTCAAATTCATCATTGAAATATAAATCATCCCTATACATGAAATTGATATATGTTGGGTAGTCATCATTTTTTACTACATAAACATTTTTTCCCATATTTCTTAAAATAAGGCAGAGACCAAATGAAGATCCAATAGCATCTCCATCTGGTGCAATATGTGCAGATATTAAAATATTTTCTGCCTTATCTATTTGTTTTATAAGTTTATTTATCTTCTCTTGCATCTATTGCCTCATTATCTTTTTTAATAACTTGATCTATAAGTTTATCCAGCTTATTAACTTTTTCAAGATGTTCATCTAGGGTAAATCTTAAATCAGGTATATGACGTAGGTTCATCCTTTCTCCCAATAATTTTTTAATGTATCCTATTGAAGATGTTAATCCCGCCATAGTTTCTTCCTTATCTTTTTTATCACCTAAAACTGAAACATATATTTTTGCTGATTGTAGGTCATCTTTCAAATCTATTTCAGTAATTGATGTTATAGGAGCAATCCTTGAATCTTTAAGGTCCTGATTAATAATTACAGAAATTTCTTTCTGCATTTCTGATGCAATTCTTGATATTCTAGTTTTTTTCATCTTATCTCTCAACTTCCTTGTCTACATAAGCTTCTATTACATCGCCTACTTTAATGTCGTTGTAGTTTTCTATACCTAATCCACCTTCATATCCTTGATTTAATTCTCTTACATCATCCTTAAATCTCTTTAATGAAGATAATTTTCCTTCATAAACAACAATATTATCTCTAATAAGTCTTACGCCAGCATCTCTCTTCATTTGTCCATTGGTTACATAAACACCTGCTATATTACCAACTCTTGGTATCTTAAAGACATCTCTAACTTCAGCTGTACCGATAACTTGTTCAACATATTTAGGTGATAACATACCCTTAATAGCCTTTTCTAAGTCTTCGATAGCTTCGTAGATAACTCTGTAGGTTCTAATTTCAATACCATTTTCTGCAGCTTGTGACTTAGCTCCTTGGTTTGGTCTTACATTGAAACCAATTATTATAGCATTTGATGCAGAGGCTAACATTACGTCAGATTCATTTATACCACCTACAGCACCGTGAACTATATTTATCTTTACTTCTTCATTTGATAATTTTTGTAGTGAACTTGTAACAGCATCAATAGTACCTTTTACATCAGTCTTAACTAAGATATTAATTTCTTTCAAATCACCATCAGAGATTTTTTCATATAACTGGTCAAGGTTAACTTGTGATGTTCTCTTTACAAAGTCTTCTTTTTCCTGTTGGGCTACTTTTTCAGCATATTTTCTAGCTGTCTTTTCATCTTTTACTACATAAACTTTGTCACCAGCTTCAGGTACATCTGATAAACCTAAAACTTGTACAGGTGTAGATGGTCTAGCTTTTTTCACTTGTTTTTGGCTAGAGTCAAACATAGCTCTTACCTTACCATATGAATGTCCTGAAACAATGAAGTCACCCTGTGATAAGGTACCTTTTTCAACAAGAATATTTGCAACTGGTCCTCTACCCTTATCTAATTGAGCTTCTATAACTGTTGCTACTGCAGGTCTGTTTGGATTTGCCTTTAATTCTTTTAATTCAGCAATCATTTGAACCATTTCTAATAGTTCATCAACACCTTCACCTGTGTGAGCAGATAGTGGAATCATAACTGTATCCCCACCCCAGTCTTCAGGCATTAACCCGTGTTCAGCTAGTTCAGTTTTAACTCTGTCTGGATTTGCTTCATATTTATCCATCTTATTTATAGCAACAACAATAGGGTTTCCAGCAGCCTTAGCGTGGTTAATAGCTTCAATGGTTTGAGGCATAACCCCATCATCACCAGCAACTACTAGGATAACTATATCAGTTGTATTTGCACCCCTAAGTCTCATTTGAGTAAAAGCTTCGTGGCCTGGTGTATCTAAAAATACAATCTTTTTGTCATTTACATAAACTGTTGAAGCACCGATATGTTGGGTAATACCACCTGCTTCTCCACTTGCAACTCTAGAGTTTCTAATTCTGTCAAGTAAGGAAGTTTTACCGTGGTCTACGTGTCCCATTACTGTAATTATTGGAGCTCTTTCAACTAAGTCTTCTTCCTTATCTTCAAAGTCTAATTTAGAAATATCATCTTCATCATTAGATTCAGATTGTTTTTCTTCAACTTCAATATCAAAGGCCATACCTAATTCTATAGCTTGGTCAATAGTTAAGGCTTGGTTCATGTTAAGCATTAAGCCCATTTTCATAAGTTCAGTTATTATTTGAGAAACTGGCTTTCCTAATAAGTCAGCAAGTTCTTTTACTGTAACTCCTTCTTCTACGTAGATTTTATCAGGACTTTCTTCTACTTCTTTTTTAGATTCTTCAGCTTGAATGTTTTGGTTTCTTTGTTTTTTCTTTTCTTTTCTTCTATTACGTTTAGCATCTTTTTTGATTTGTGCATCTAGTTGGTCATCATATTCATCAAAGATATCTTCTTCAACTTCTTCTACTACTTCTTTATTTTCTTTTGGCTTGTTTTCATCATTTATTTCGTGATAGTAGTCTCTTATCAACTCTAAGTTTTCACCTTCAATCACTTCCATATGACTATTTATATCTAAGCCGAATTCTTCGTTTAATTCTTTTATCAATTCTTTACTTGATAAACCAACTTCTTTTGCTAATTCATAAATTCTTAATTTTGTCATATAAACACCTTTCTACATAGACTCTAACTCCTTATAGATTTCATCAGGAACATTAACTTTCAAGTGTCTATTTAATAGTTTTTTGTCTATGATCTTTTCAATAGTTTGCTTATCTTTGCAAAAATAAGCTCCCCTACCGTTTATTTTTCCATCATGGTCAATGCTTACAGTCCCATCTTTTTGTCTTACTACTCGTATTAATTCATTTTGTGGGAATTTTTCCCTGCAAACAATGCATTTTCTTAATCTAATTTTATTTGTTTTCATATTATTTCATGTCAAAATATTCTAAAGCTTCTTGTAATTCTTCACTTTCCAATGAAGACATATGACTTTTAACATTAATTGAAAGATTTTTCTTCAAGCTTGCTATTAATTCTTTACTTGATAAACCAACTTCTTTTGCTAGTTCATAAACTCTAATAGAATTTGTTTCTTCATCTATTTGATTATCATCTTCTGAATTTTCAGCTATATCTTCATCTTCAAGAACTTCTTCATCAATACTTACATCTAAAGCATCATTATTTTCAATATTTTCATCTTCTTCAGATTCAGCAGCTTCTTTATATTGTTCTTCAAGCTGTTCAATTATTTCATCTTGTTGGGATTCAGGTTTTATATCAATCTTCCAACCTGTCAATTTAGCAGCTAATCTAACATTTTGTCCTTCTTTACCAATTGCTAATGACAATTGACTATCAGGTACAAAGGCTGTTGCTTCTTTTGATTTTTCATCTGCAAATACATAAATAACTTCAGCAGGTGATAAGGAATTTGATATATATACTTTGATATCTTCATCCCAAATGATTATATCTATTTTTTCTCCATTTATTTCTTCTACGATTGCATTTACCCTGCTACCCTTCATACCAACTGTAGCACCAACTGGATCTATATTTTCATCTGTAGCTCTTACTGCAATCTTAGTTCTAAAACCAGCTTCTCTTGCAATTGACATTACATCAACAAGACCTTGTGATATTTCAGGAACTTCTAATTCAAATAATCTTGTAACAAAGGCTCCATCTTTTCTAGATAAAATAATCTGTGGTCCCTTTGGTGTATCCTTAACTTCTTTTACATATACCTTGATCCTGTCACCTGGTTTAAAGTTTTCACCTTCTACAGTTTCTCTTTCAGGTATAAAACCTTCTGACTTACCTAAATCCACATATATATTGTTGTGGTCAATTCTTTGTACACTACCATTTAGCAATTCTTTTTCTTTATCTATATAGCTATCATATATAGATCTTCTTTCAGCATCTCTTAAAAATTGGATTACTATATTTTTACCCTTTTGAGCAGCAACCCTTAAAAAGTCTTTTGGTTTAACTTGAATCTTAATTTGGCCACCCAATTTTGATCTTTTTCTGTGGGATAGGGCTTCTTCTAAGGATATTTGTGTTTCTTTATTTTCTACTTCTTCCACTATATCCTTTATTGAATATACCTTAATGTCCCCATTGTCTTTATTAAAATCAATTTCAACATTTGATTCACCATATTGCTCTTCATAACTTTTAATCAAAGCTTTTTCAATAGCATCTATGATATCTTGCTTATTAATTCCTTTTTCTCTTTCTAATTCGTCAAGAGATCTTATAAAATCTTTATTCATTTCACTTTTAAAATCTTACTAATTGTTTTATAAGACTTATATCCTTTCTATCAAATTTCTTTTCTACATCATTTTCCATTAAAATAGTTAGATGATCATCAGAATAATCTACTATAAAACCGTCATATTCTTTAGATCCATCTATCTTTTTATATAGCTTCACTACCACTTCATTGTGCATATTTCTTCTTAAATCATCAGTTGTTTTAAGCGGCCTGTTTAAGTCCGGAGATGAAACCTCCAAATAATATTGCTTATCTATAGGGTCAATTTCATCCAGTCTTTCGCTTAAATACCTAGCAACTATTTCTGTATCATCAATAGTTATACCTTCTTCATTCCATATAAATAATCTTAGGTAAAAGTCCCCATCTTCATGAACAAATTCAAGGTCTATAAGTTCATATCCCTTTTCTTCAAGTTCTTTTTCTAAGATAAGTCTTAGATCTTCTAACATCTCATTTGTCATACCATCTCCTTGATATAAACAATAAAGAGTGGGAACTCCCACTCTTTAGTAACATTCTATCTTCATCTACCTTATTATAACAATTATTTATAAGTAGGTCAAATTTAATACTTATATGCTAAAGAAATCAATTTGATTGGTTTCTTGCATACCTTCAAACAAACCAAGATCTTCTATACTTGCCATAGCTGTCTTATTTGTTATGGTTCTTTGCTTAAAATCTTCTTTAGATATAAACTTGCCTTTTTCCCTAGCCTTGGCTATATCTAAAGCTATAGCTTCTGATACATTATCTATAGCCATAAGGGGTGGTCTTATAGTGGATTCATCTATTACTTCAAAGTTTGTAGGATGAGATTCATATAAGTCTATATCCGCAAACTTGATCCCCCTTGCATACATTTCTTCAGCTAATTCATAAGTGTAAAAGACATTATCTACAAAACCTGGTTCTTGTTTTAACTGTTTTATAAATACTGTTAAATAGTCTAAGCCTTGCTTTATTTCTGCAAATTTAAAGTCTGATATTTCATTGGTAAAACTTACAGCATAGAAATAAGCTGGATAATGTACTTTAAAATATGCAATCCTATAGGACATCATTACATAAGCAGCAGCATGAGCCTTAGGGAACATATACTTGATTTTTAGACAGGAGTCAATATACCATTGTGGTACATTGTTATTTTTCATTTCAGCGATTTGTTCTTCAGTAAGTCCCCTACCCTTTCTTACCTGTTCCATGATTATAAAGGCTAGTTTTGATTCTAAGCCTTTATCTATTAAATAGTTCATAATATCGTCACGGGTACAAATAGCGGATTTTAGGGTCGCAGTACCTGCTTTAACTAATTCTTGAGCATTGCCAAGCCATACGTCAGTACCGTGAGACAAGCCTGATATTCTTATCAATTCATCAAAAGTAGTTGGTTTTGTATCATCAAGCATGGTCCTTACAAAATATGTGCCAAATTCTGGTATACCTAAACTACCATTATTAATATTTGTATAATCATGCTCTATATTTAATTTTTCAGTTGATGAAAAGATTGACATGGTATCAGGGTCTGATAAGTCAACATTTACCGCATTTATCTTGGACATGTCTGATAAAAGCCTGATAACTGTAGGTGAATTATGGCCCAACAAGTCCAACTTCAATAAGTTTTCTTCAATGGCATGGTAATCAAAGTGGGTAGTTATAATGCCGGATTCTTTTTTATCGGCTGGGTATTGGACAGGTGTAAAGTCTTCAATGTCTTTTTCTTCAGGTACGACTATTAAGCCACCGGCATGTTGTCCAGTAGATCTTTTTACCCCCACTATTTTTCTCTTAACCCTATTTATATTTGCATAGTCAGTCTTAATTAAATCATAATCCGGGTAAAACTCTTTAAATTTCAAGGCCATACCAGCTGCTGTTTTTTCAGCAACTGTGCTTAATGTACCAGCTCTAAATACTTTTCCTTTACCGAATAGACTTTCGGTATACTTGTGTGTTTTTGACTGGTAGACAGAAGCAAAGTTAAGGTCTATATCTGGTTCCTTGTCACCTTCAAATCCTAAGAATGTTTCAAAAGGTATATCAAAACCATCCTTATTTAACTTTTCATTACATACAGGACAATTTTTATCTGGTAAGTCAACACCTGTGGTATATTCATCTGATTTTACAAATTCAGTATACTTACATGATCCACAAACATAGTGTGGAGGAAGAGGATTTACTTCTGTAATATCTGCCATAGTTGCTGCAAATGAAGATCCTACTGACCCCCTTGAACCAACTAAGTATCCATCATCAATTGATTTTTCTACAAGCAATTTTGCAATCATATATAGGGTTGCATAACCATTTGAAATAATAGAATCAAGCTCTTTATTTAATCTTTCCTCAACTATTTCCGGCAAGTCCTCTCCATATATAGACCTAGCTTTTTCAAAGCTTGTATCTCTTAATTGCTTTTCAGCATCTTTGATTTTTGGTGGGAAGGTACCAGAGGCTATTGGTGATATTTTTTCTATCATATCATTAAGCTTTTTTGGACCTTCAATCACAAGTTCTCTTTTGGTTTCTTCGTCTAAATAGTCATATTGGTCTAGCATTTCATTAGTTGTCTTAAAATAGAAGGCACCTGAATCTTCTAATGACCTTTTTCTAGGATAATTTTTAATAATATTCCTATAAGGATAATCTTTTTTGTCTAAATAATATACATCCCCTATAGCTAAAATAGGAATCTTATTTTCTTTAGCAAGATCGATCATCTTTTTATTTATTTCAATAAAATGATCCATATCCTTTATATATGACCTATTAATAAGGTGATCAGTAAAGTCTAAAGGTAGGATACCAAGAAAATCAAATTTCTTTATTTCTTCACTAAGTATATGGTCTTCATATTTCAATGCCGTAAGGTTAAATAGTTTCGATTTGTAATTTCCTGTACCTATTAATAAACCTTCCTTGTGGTCTTCATATACTTGGTATGGAATCCTAGGTTCCCTATAAAAATAATTGAGGTTTGACTTTGTAACTAAGGTATATAAATTCTTTAACCCAATATAATTCTTGGCAAAAATTATGTTTTGATATTCCTTATTTTCTCCCTTAGGCATTTGAGTTGGTATTTTATTTACATGCTTATCTATCTTACTGCCTAATTCTTCTATTTCTCTTAACATATGTAAGAATATATCTGCAGTTGCCTTAGCATCATCTGAAGCCCTATGGTGGTTTAATAGTGATACCTGATAATTTTTAGCTAGGGTATTTAACCTATGGTTTTTGAATTCAGGATGTAGGGCCCTAGATATATAAAGGGTATCCATATAAGCAGGTTTAAATTCTAAATTTAAGTCATTAGCCTTTGCAATAACAAAGGGAACATCAAATTCTGCATTATGAGCAACTAAAATAGTATCTTTTGCAAATTCTAAAAATCTTGGCAACACCTTATCTATAGTTTCAGCATTTGAAACCATGTTATTGGTAATACCAGTTAATTCAGTAGTAAAATCACTTAAGGGTTCTTGAGGATTTACAAATTCTTCAAAGATATCAATAATTTTACCATCTCTAATCTTTACAGCCCCAAATTCTATAATTTTATCTGTTAAATTAGACAATCCTGTTGTTTCAATATCAAAAACCACAAAGTCTTTATCTTCTACTTCAAGGTCATAATGGTTAACCAAAATACTTGGATAGTCTTCTGATAAATTAGCCTGCATACCATAATTAACTTTTATATCATATTTTTTAGCAAATTTATTAATTTCTGGATATGCCTGCACATTAAATAAGTCTGTAATACCTACAGCTTCATGACCATAATTTTTTAATCTTTCAAATAATTCTGAAATTTCTACTATAGATTCCAAGTTAGAAGCTTTAGTATGGATATTCATCTCTATTCTTTTATCAGGACTAGTATCAGTTTTAACAGGCAATACTATTTCTTCAATACCAGAGACATTTAAAACCATTGCCCTTTCGTAGTCATCATACCTATAACTACCATTAACAATAACACCCATTCCATTTTTCACAGATTCTTCAAAGGCTCGGAACTTTTTATCATTAACAAATAGCTTACACCTTAAGGCTTCATATCCATCATCTATATCAAAACTTACAATTGTAGAATTTGTAATTTTCCTATAATTTAACTCAAATATCTGCCCTTTTATTGAAACTCTTGACCCATCTTCTGTAAGGCTATCTATGGAAGACATAATTTTAGGAGCAGTTTTTATAGATCCATATTCAAAGGCTCCTTTTTCCATCTGTTCCACTTTAACTTCTTTTTCTTTACTTTTAATTTGACTATTTTGAATTTGTTCTTGTAATTGAAATTCCTTTTCTTCCAGTCTTTTTTCTATGTCTAAAAGTTGATTTTCACTTAATTCTGCTTCTACAAACTTTATCTTTATATTAAGTTTTTCTAATTTTTCTTTATATTGGTTAAAATGAATATTTGTTTCATATAAACTAACTTCAGAAATATTATTTAATGATATTATAAGTTCATTATCTTTAAGCTCAGTTTTAATACTTGTGAATTTTTCATTCAATTCATTTAAGATCTCCTCAAGTACAATGATATTCAACTCTATAAAAACAGGCATATTTTCTAATTTTTGCATTATATCTTCAATAATATGGTCTCTTACTTCAAGCTCTAAAGCTAAAAGATTTATTTCCAATATATTTTCAAGCTTAAAAAACGAAACATCATCAAGGATGAGTTCCGTTTCATATTTTTTATTTATATCATCAAGCATCTTGTTAAATTTCATTTTATCCCCTCAATAAGATTATCTAAAAATTTTAACAATATCATTATAAGAAACTACTAAAATCAATGCTAATAGAGCAAAAAATCCAATAAAAGTAATGGTAGTTTCAAATTTCTCATTTACCTTTTTACCTGTAATCATTTCAAACAAGTTAAATACTAGTTTAGACCCATCTAAGGCTGGAATTGGTAAAAGATTAAATAAGCCTAAGTTTAAAGAAATCAAGGCTGCCATATTAATATAAGTAATAAAACCATAGGATACAGACTTTCCTACTTGACTGATAACACCTATTGGTCCAGATAAGTTTTCTAAACCAAATACTCCTGTTACCAAGCCTTTTAAGCCTTCCCATATAGTAGAAGTCATAAAAATAGTATTATGGATACCATATTTTAATGAACCTAAAAAGTCCTTTTTAACTTCCGAAACAATTCCAACAACTTTTCTATTATCTTGTATCTCAGTATCTAAAGTATATGAAAATTTTTCACCATTTCTTTTTATTTCTAAGTCAAGTTTATTATCACTGTCATTAATTTCTTTACTTATTTGGTTAAAAATATAGGTGTTTTTGCCATTTACTTTTACTATTTTATCACCTTTTTCAAGACCGGCTAAAGCAGCTGGACTATTTTCCACTACTTGATCTATTGTATTTGATGCGTAGCCTGAAAAATTGGCCAATAAAACAAAAACTAAAAATCCAAATAAAAAATTAGTAAATGGACCTGCTAAAATAGTTAAGAATCTTTTCCAAGCAGCAGAATTTTTGTAAGACCTAGGGTCATTTGAACTCTCATCCTCCCCTTCCATCATTACATATCCACCAATTGGAAGTAATCTAAATGAATATAAGGTTTCTTTGCCTTGCTTTTTGAATAAACTTGGTCCCATGCCTATAGAAAATTCATTTACCTTAATGCCTGAAAGTTTAGCTCCTATAAAATGGCCACTTTCATGTATAGTTATTAAAAATAAAAATAAAACTATAGCTAATAATATTCCAATAAAATCCATTATACTAACTCCAATAAATTAACAAATAAATAAACTAGGGGCGCAACAAACAATAAAGAGTCAAACCTATCCATGATTCCCCCATGCCCCCTTAATATTTTTCCATAATCTTTAACATTTGCACGTCTTTTAATATATGAAGCAAATAAGTCTCCGAACTGGGATACTATTGATATCAATATACTTGCCAAATACATCAATAAAACATGGTCTAAATTAAAATACAGCTTAAACAAATACACAAAGAGTAAAGAACCGAAAATGCCACCAACTGATCCTTCAATTGTTTTTTTCGGGCTCAATTCTTTAAGAAAATTAAACTTGTTTTTTCCTATGCTAATACCTACCAAATACGCAAAGGTATCAGAAAAAGCAGTTATAAATATAGCAAATCCAATCCATTTAGGATCCTTAAGTAAAATTATTGTACTATAGGCACACGTAATATATATAGCCAAAAATACATTTGTACTTAAGTCGTTTATAGTCTTATTTTTATCAAAAATAAGTGATATAGCTAAAGATATAAAGTATATACATAATAAGACTAAGGCATACTCTTTGCCTACGAAGGCTATAACTAATAAAAATATATTGTTGAAAATATATGCAGGTGCTTTAAGAACACTTTTATCCATTTTTTCCAAAACTCTTATTAGTTCATATATAGCTAGATTTGATGTAAGTATAAAAGCTAAACTTATAATATTAAAATTTGTCAATAAAATAGCTACTACTGATGCCACAATAAGGGCACCAGTAATAGTTCTACTTATAAAATTATTCTTCATTTAATCCACCAAATCTTCTATCCCTACTTAGATATTCTAATATGGCTTTCTCTAATTCATCATAGTTAAAATCTGGCCATAGGCAATCAGTAAAGTAAAATTCTGTGTAAGCCATTTGGTGAAGCATAAAATTTGATAATCTTTCTTCTCCACCAGTTCTAATTAATAAGTCTGGATCTTTAAGATTTTTTGTATATAAATATCTAGATAAAGTTTCTGTATCAATATCATCTCTAGATATCTTTCCTTGGTCATAATCATTCAGAATGTCCAATAAAGCTTTTTTGACTTCGTCACGGGAACCATAGTTTATACCAATATTTAATACTAACCCATTATTAGATGAAGTTTTATTTATAGTTGTTTCTATAGCTTTTCTTGTTATTAGTGGCAATTTGCTGATATCTCCCATGACTTGAACTCTAACATTTTCTTCAATTAATTCTTTTAATCTTCTATTGAAGAAACTTGAAAGGAGATCAAATAAAGTGAAAACTTCATCATCAGGTCTTTTCCAATTTTCAGTTGAAAAGGCATATAGACTTAAGGCTTTTATATTTAATTTATTGGCATTTTTTACAAGGTCGATTACTTGTTCTATACCCATTTTGTGGCCATAGCTCCTACCCTCGCCTCTTTTCTGAGCCCACCTACCATTTCCATCCATTATGATGGCAATATGTTCAAGAGAATATTCTTCGACAAGATTTTTTAATTTTTCTTGGTCCATAGCTCTACCTATTAAACAGTTTTAAGTTCTTTTTCTTTTTCTTGTGTAACTTGATCAATTTTCTTAATAAATTCATCTACTAATTTCTGAATGTCTTCTTCTAAAGCTCTTCTTTCATCTTCAGATATTTCTTTGTTTTTTTCAGCCTTTTTAACTAGGTCAATCATGTCTCTTCTTTGGTTTCTAACACCAACTTTTGATTGTTCTCCCTTTTGTTTAACTTCCTTAGCTAAGTTATTTCTTGTTTCTTCGTTTAATTCTGGGAATGGTAAACGAATTACTTTACCATCATTACTTGGAGTAATGCCTAAGTCAGAAGCTTGTACTGCTCTTTCAATTTCTTTTAATTGACTAGCATCCCAAGGTTGGATTACTAATAATCTAGCTTCAGGAACTGTAATAGTAGCAGCATTTCTAATAGGTGTTTCTACACCATAGTAGTCAAATTTAATATTTTCAACTAGTGAAGGATTTGCCCTTCCCGCTCTAACTTGTGATAAATTTTCTTTATATCCCAATAAATGTTCTTCTAAAGATTTTCTACCATTTTTAATAATATTATCTGTCATTTTTACCCTCCGACATAAGTACCAATTTCTTCACCATTGATAACTTTAATTAAGTTGTTAGGATCATCTATACCGAAAACAATAACTGGCATCTCATTATCCTTAGCCAATGATGTAGCGGCAGCGTCCATTACTTGAAGATTTTTTTCAAGCATCTCCCTATAAGTAAGTTTATCATATTTTACAGCATCATCATACTTATTTGGATCTTTATCATAAATACCATCTGTACCTGTTTTACCCATCAACATAGCATCGGCCTGAATTTCTAAAGCTCTTAATGCAGAAGTTGTATCTGTAGAAAAATAAGGATGTCCTGTACCAGCTGCAAAAATAACTATTCTACCTTTTTCTAAGTGCCTTATAGCTTTTCTAACTATAAAAGGTTCAGCAACTTCATCCATTTTAATGGCTGTTTGGACCCTAGTTTCTAAATCTAAGGCTTCTAAAGCTGATTGTACTCTTAAAGCATTCATCACAGTACCTAACATGCCGATATTGTCAGATGTAGTTCTATCCATATCATCAGTATCTCTACCTCTCCAGAAGTTTCCTCCACCAACAACAATAGCTATTTCTACACCTTCTTCATGTACATTTTTTAATACATGAGCTATATTCATAATAGCTTGGTCATCCATTCCAAAACCTTTATTTCCAGCTAAAGATTCTCCACTAAGTTTAATAAGTACACGTTTATATTTAGACATTTTTGCTCCTTTATATCTATATAGAATAAAAGAGAACATAAAAATGTTCTCTTAAAATTGTCGTAATTATTTACCAGCCATTTGTTGAGCTACTTCAGAAGCGAAGTCTTCTTCTTTCTTTTCGATACCTTCACCAACAACAAATCTCTTGTATTCAACTACTTCTATTTCACCGTTTACTTTAGCTGATTCTTCTTTCAATGCTTCTTCAACAGTTTTTTCTGGGTCTAATACAAAACCTTGGCTATATAAAGCAAATTGTGAGTCAATTTGTGTATTATCTTCTAAGAACCTTGCCATTTTACCAGGTATAATCTTATCTAAGATTTTTTCTGGTTTACCTTCAGCTAATAATTCTTGTTTGATTTCTTCTTCTTTAGCCTTTAATACTTCTTCTGTAATTTGCGATCTTGAACCATATTCTGGAATAGTCTTTAATGGTTTTCCTAATATTTCATTATCTTCATTTTCAACTTTTAAGTGACCTATTAATCCCGATAATTCAGCTTCAACAAATCCTTCTGGGAATTCATTGTATGTGATGTATTCTGGTCCTAAAGCAGAAATATGCATAGCTACTTTATGTGCTATATCTTTTGCTTTTTCTTTTGTTTCTTCTGAATCAACTTTAACTCTTAATAAAACACCATTTGTTTTGTTAAAGTGAACATAACCCATGATAAAGTCATTTTCGCCAGCTTCAAATAAAGCTAATCTTCTAACAACAATATTTTCTCCAATTGAAGCAATTTGTTCTTTTAAGAAGTCTTCAAAGTTTTGACCATCAATTTCTGATGCATTTAATTCTTCTACTGTAGCAATATCATTATCATATACATGTTTTACAATCTTATCTGTTAAATCGATAAATACTTCGTTTTTAGCAACAAAGTCTGTTTGTGAGTTAATTTCAACTAAAGCACCTTTAGTATTATCTTCCGCAACATGTAGTTTAATTAAACCTTCTGCAGCTACTTTACTTTGTTTTTTTACAGCACTTGCAGCACCTTTTTCTCTTAAGATTTCGATAGCCTTATCCATATCGCCATCTGTTTCTACCAAAGCATTTTTGGCATCCATCATACCTGCACCAGTTAAATCTCTTAATTCTTTAACTTGTTTTGCACTAATTGCCATATGATCCTCCTATTTATATATTTAAAGGAAGTAGATAACTACTTCCTATTTTTTTGTTTATTATATTTTAACTATTCAGCTGAGTTGATTTCTTCTTGAATTTCTTCAACATCTTCTTCAGTAACTTCTACAGTTTCTTCAGCTTCTGTTTCTTCAACTTCTTCAGCTTCTACAGTTTCTTCTACTACTTCTTGGTCTAATGATTCACCTTGGTTACCTTCTACAACTGCGTTTGCAATTGTTGAAGTAATTAATTTAACAGCTCTAATAGCGTCATCATTACCAGGTATTGGATAATCAATTTCTTCTGGATCAGCATTTGTGTCAACGATAGCAACTATAGGTATACCTAATTTACGTGCTTCTTTAACAGCTATATGCTCATTTTTAGGGTCTACAACAAACATGATGTCTGGTAAACCGTTCATATTTCTGATACCACCTAAGTTCTTTTCTAATTTATCATGTTCTTTTTCTAATTGAGCAACTTCTTTTTTAGGTAGTAAATCAAAAGTACCATCTTCTTTCATTTCTTCAATTTCTTCTAGTCTTTTGATTGATTTTTTGATAGTTTGGTTGTTTGTTAACATACCACCTAACCATCTATTTGTTACATAATATTGGTCTGCTCTTTTTGCTTCAAATTCTACAGCATCTTGAGCTTGTTTCTTTGTACCTACAAATAAAACTTTTCCACCTTCTTCTACAACTGATCTTACAGCTTCATAAGCTTCTTCAACCTTTTTAGCTGTTTTTTGTAAGTCAATGATATAAATACCATTTCTTTCTGTAAAGATGTAAGGTTTCATCTTAGGGTTCCATCTTCTAGTTTGGTGACCAAAGTGTACACCAGCCTCTAGTAAGGCTTTCATTGATATAACTGACATATCTTCTCTCCTTGTGTTTTTATTTTGCCTCCATTGTCCTTTTAATACCTAACCAAATTGGCACACAGGTATGAACAAACAATGTGTTTATTGACTTATGTAGTATAGCATATTATCGCTAGTATTACAAGTGATAGTTTACAACTTGCTTTATTATAAAAAAAAATTAGATGTCTCCACCTAATTTTTCATTATGATATTATCTTTTTAATAATCCAGTTAAAAAACCTTTTACAAATCCTGTCTTGTTTGTAGCACTACGGAAGGTGTTTGTAAATTTAGATGCAGTATCCGCTGCAGCTATACCCACCACTTCAACTGTATCAGCAACAGTATCTGTAATATTTGATACATGTGATGTAAGATTGCTTACGTCATATAAAGCAGATGCTACTTGTGGTGTTACATCCTCAATTAAACCATTAGTAGAATCTAAAACGTTATTTAAATTATTAGTAATCTTTGGTAAATCTTCAAAAGTTTCATCTAAACTTTGTCTATTGCTTTCAACTGTATCAGCAATAACACCTACTGTTTTAGATATGTTAAATAGTAGTTTTGCTAATGCTACTAAAGCAACAACACCTGCTATAATTAGTAGGGCTAATAGAATATCTATTAAATCATATGACATGTTTACCTCCTAATTATTATTTTTTACTTTCTTTTTCAGCTTTTTTAGAAACTTTATCAGCTCCTTTTTTTACTTTATCAGCTGCTTTTTCTACACCTTTAGCAGCGTCTTTTTTAGCTTCTTCAGCTTTTTCTTCAGCTTTTTCTTTTGTTTCTTCAGCTTTTTCTTTTGCCTTTTCAGCAGCTTTTTCAGCTTTGTCTTTTGCCTTATTTGCTATTTCTTCTGTTTTTTCTTCAACATCTTCAGCTACATTGTGTAATTGTGTAAGTTTTTTTTCACCAATGTTTGATACCTTTTCTACAGTATCATGATATGTTTTTTGAACATTTTCGCCAAATTCTTTTGAAGTTTTTTGAATTTGTTTACCTGTATCTTCAACAGCATCCTTGATATCTTTTCTTGTTTCTTCACCTGATTTTGGTGCAAATAACACACCTGCAGCTGAACCAACTAAGGCACCTAAAGCTAGACCAAATCCAACTTTACCAGCAGTATCTTTTCTTTTTCTTCTTTCTAATTCTCTTTGTTTTGCAACAAAGTAATCTCTAATTGACATATTTACCTCCTATTTTTATAAAAAATCCACAAATGACTATAATTATACCTTCGTATGTGAAGGTGGGCTAACTGTCAATAAATTCTACAGTCCATCTAAGGCTTTGTATCCTTTATCAAACTCCGTATGCCCTTATAGTATGTGTAGGTTAATTATGAAAATCATTTGTGGACACTGTTATTATAGCACATTAATAGAAATTTGAAAAGAATTACAAATAAATTGTATAATAAATTTATTGGAGGAGATATGAAGCAAGCAAATATATTTACAAACTTATATAACTTGAGTGATGAGATAAGACAAGTAGTTGAAAAAGAATTTTTAAGTCATGATTTTAAAATTTCATATAAACATGATGAAGAGGCTGATTTCAATGTAGTTATCGGTGGAGATGGAACCTTTATAAAAGCTGTCCATGAATCCAATTTTTCAAATGTACCCTTTATTGGTATAAATACTGGTAAACTCGGATTCTATAATGATATTAAACCAGCTGATGTTGAATCAGCTATAGAAAGGTTGAAAGATAAAAAATATATACTTAATGAACTTAAGGTTATTGAGTGTCATATAGAAACCAAGAACGGAGACTTTATATATAAAAGTATAAATGAAATTGTTATAAAATCTAGATCAACTTCTATTATAAAGTTTGACTTATTTGTAGATGATATGAGGCTACAAGAATTTGCTGGTGATGGAATGATATTCTCTACCCCATCCGGATCTACTGCTTATAACCTATCTTCCGGTGGTGCCATTGTTTATCAAAATATAGATGCTTTTCAAATAACTCCATTGGCTCCAATTAAATCTAGTATATATAAATCATTAGATAAAAGTGTTGTAGTTCCAAAAAATACAAAAATTAAATTACTGACAGAAGATTTAAATGATAATGAATTTTTAATAGGAATAGATGGATTAGAATGCAATCACTCAGATATAAAATCTATCAACATTCAATTATCTAAAGATTCAATAAATAAAATAGTTTTCGATGAAAAATGGTTTTGGAAAAATATAAGAGATAAATTTATTTAAAAGGTGGTGTTGCAGATTAGTTAAATCTAGTCTGAACATCACCTTTTCTATATATTCATTATTATCTATTTATTACGTAATTTAACACCCTAGAAGCTATAGGTCCCGCAGTACTAAAAGCAGTCTGTTGACTCCCCTCTATTGTAACTACTACCACATATTTAGGATCATCTGCTGGTGCCATATTTATATACCAGTTGTTATTTAATCCATCAGATGTTTGACCAGTACCTGTCTTTCCTGCTGAATAGATACCACTTTTTAGAGTAAATCCATTATATTCGGCCGTGGCTGTTAAATATTCTCTAACCGTTTTAGCATATTCAGACTCTATCCTATCAGACAATATATTATCTTCATTTTGTTTTACTATTCCATTCCTATCGATTTTATCAACTATATATGGCCTATAAACTATACCATCATTGGCTATTCCCATTGTTATTAAAAGCATATCCATAGGAGTCATCAAGGTTTGTCCTTGTCCAAAAGCTGCATTGGCTTTTTCTAAATCTGATAATCCAGATTTAAATGGAAATATTGAGGATTTCAGAGGAAGAGAAAATTCATAATCTTCTCCTATTCCAAAATCTTTCAATACTTTAATATAATCTTCATTGCTTACTTCTCTAGACTTTTCATAAAAATAAGTGTTAGATGAATACATTAAGGCTTCTCTTAAAGAAATTTCTCCGTGGGCTCTCTTAGCATAATTGTTAATGGTATGATCAGCTATGGTAGCTGTTCCTTTATCATTATATGATAAGTCTATACCAGCCCTTAAAAAAGTAATAGATGATACTGTTTTAAAAACTGAACCTGGCTCATATAGTCCCTGACCTGGTCTATTCAGAAGCCTACCATCTTCAGACGCAATTATGTTCTCCCAATCCGCCCTTAAAGTATTTACATTAAAAGTAGGTTTAGACACCATTGCTAATATAGCTCCTGTCTTAGGATCTGCAACTATAACAGATCCAGTATAGTTTCCTAGGGCTTCCCAAGCATATTCTTGAATATCATTTTCTATAGTCAAATATACATCACTAGCATTCGTTTCAGAAACTAAGCTATCTATTCTTGTAAATAAGTCTTCTTTTTTACTTACATTAGCTAATTCTCTATTAAGAGATGCTTCTATACCGATCTTTCCAAGATTTGGATCGCTATAACCAGTTATATTTGAATATAGATAATTATAGCTATATTTTCTAGTATATGTTTTTCCATCTTCATTTTTTTCAGAATAGGCTAAAAGTTTTCCATTTTTATCAAGTATCTTTCCTCGTTCAGCATAGGCATTATCTTCAAAATTTCTAGCATTTCTAGGATCTTTATTCAATTTGTCAGCCTTAAATATTTGGAAATAAAGCAAGTATAAAGATATGGCTAAAAATAAAGCTGTAACAATCGCTAAAACCACTACAAGCTTTTTATTTCTTTTATCCTTCATATTCTTCTCCCGTTTTACTTGTTAAATAGTGCAATACAGCTAATAATATAAAACTTGAAGTAGTTGAACTACCACCATATGATACAAATGGTGTAGTAATACCAGTTAATGGCATTAGTTTTAATATACCGGCAAGCATAATAATTGTTTGTATTGAAAATAGCAAACCAATTGATAAAGCAAGCGAAGATAGATAATTAGACTTAAATTGCAAGGATACTTTCATAGATTTATAAAAAATCAATATAAAAATAAGTATAATTGCAAATCCCATAAATAGTCCCATTTCTTCTAAGATAGCTGCCATGATAAAATCTGTTTGAATTACTGGCACTAAACCAGGACTTCCTAAGCCAATACCTGTACCAAAAAATCCACCATTAGCTATGGCATATAAGGATTGAATTATCTGGTATCCCTTACCATTGAAATCTTCCCATGGATTTAGCCATATATCTATCCTTACTTTTATATGAGAAAGAACTAATGATGCTAAATAAACTCCTAAAAAAGCTAATACAATATTTAAAACAATAAAGATAAATCGCTTTTCAAAAATTAACATCGATGCAAGCATAAGTGCAAAAAACACCATAGCAGTACCTAATTCTCCCTGTAAGAAAAATAAGCCTGCGAATACATAACTTGCTCCTGCTAAATAGTATTTACCAAATTTATGACTAGTATATTCCTCATAATTATTATAATAAGCAGCAATCATAAATATATATGATATTTTAGCAAATTCAGATAACTGTAAAGTAAATAAACCACCAACATCTATCCAATTTTTTGCTCCGTATTTTGAAAATCCAAACACAAGTGTAAGTATAAAAGTTAAGAATGTTATAACAAAAAATAAAATAAACTTATCTTGTAAAAACTTATTAAAATACTTAATAAAATATCTAACAAATATGAATATAAAAAATCCTATAAAATACCAGATTATATGTTTATTTATTAAAGTATAATCTAACCTAATTATAATTATTAAACTTATACTATATAATAGATTAACCAAATATATATAAGTGGAGTCACCATTAATAAATTTTGGAATTGTATAATTTATAATGGCTGTAACTACTATAAAGGCATAGGCCAAGTAAATTGAACTAATCTGTATTTTTATATTATGTATAATAGCTAAACTTATCCCAAGAAATTGGAAAATAAATAAAAGAATAATAAGTTTATTATGAAGACTAATCCTTCTTGTATCGTTAAAATTCACCCTATTAATTTTATTCATAAACTTACCCCTTCTAGCTTATTTCAACATTCAAGTTTAAAACATAGGGCCCTATTTCTATCTCATCACCTACTAGCAATTCTAAATTAGTATCTAAATATTCTCCATTTAAATAAGTGCCGTTTAAAGATCCCTTGTCGACTAGATAAAAAGAATCTTCAGATTTGATGATCTCAGCGTGATAAGATGAAACCAGGTCACTATCTAAAACTATATCATTCCCAAGATTTCTTCCTATACTTGTGTAGCCTTCCAATAAATAGCTTTTAGAAGATCCATTTTGATCTCTAACAATTAAATAATAATCCCTTTTCACCTTATCAAAATCTATATTTCTAATATCTAATATAATTAATTTTACAATGATATATATATAATATAAAACTATATAGACTAATATAAATTTCACTATAGATGAAATAATTGTATATAAATTTAAATTTCCTATTATATTAGTAAAAAAAGCATTTCTTACTATATTTAATAATTCTCTCATATATACTCCTTCTCTTTGTTAACTACTATTATACCAAATCATAAATAAATAATATAAAATATTTTCTAAGAATTAGTTAAATATATGTTTAGAAAACATAAAAAAATCTAGGTCTAAGACCTAGATTTTATAAGTTATTTTATTCTACAGCTAAAATTTTTG
>NZ_CAMPYN010000014.1 GCF_946998255.1 uncultured Helcococcus sp.
AAGAAAAAAGGTGATGTGCAGACTAAATTTAACTAATCTGCAACACCACCTTTTTTAAATAAGGAGGATATATGATTAAGTTTCCAAAGAACTTTTACTGGGGATCAGCGATTTCTGCAACTCAGTCAGAAGGAGCGAGTGCAAAAGATAATAAAACTGAAACAACATGGGATAGATGGTACAAAGAGGATCCATATAAATTTTATGATCAAATAGGACCAGAATTAACCACTAACATGTACGAGAATTATAAAGAAGATGTAAAATGGCTTAAGAAAACTGGTCACAACTCTTATAGAACATCTATATCTTGGGCAAGATTAATTCCAGGTGGAAAAGGTGAAGTAAATCAAAAAGCAGTAGACTTTTATAGAGATTATTTCCAAAGAATAAAAGATGAAGGTGTTGAACTATTTGTTAACCTATTTCACTTTGATATGCCAATTGAAATGCAAGAAATTGGTGGTTGGACTTCAAGAGAAGTTGTAAATCATTTTGTAGAATATGCCGATACAGCCTTCAAATTATTTGGAGATTTAGTTGATAGGTGGTTTACTTTTAATGAGCCTATTGTACATGTTGAATGTCAGTATTTAAACCAATACCATTATCCAGCTGAAGTAAACCCTGAAAAGGCTATACAATCTGCTTTCAATACTCAATTAGCATCATCACTTGCTATCCAAGCATTTAGAAAGCATGAATTAGACAGTAAAGTTGGAATAATTTTAAATCTTACTCCAGCATATTCAAGATCTTCAAATCCAAATGATATTGAAGCAGCTAAAATCGCGGATTTAATTGCATGTAAATCATTTTTAGACCCATCAGTTTTAGGTGAATATCCTAAAGAATTAGTTGATTTACTAAAAGACTATGATAAATTACCAGACTATACCGATGAAGATTTAGAAGTTATAAAAAATAATACTGTAGATTTTCTTGGAGTAAACTATTATCAACCTTTAAGAGTAAAAGAAAATCCATATGAAATTAAAGAAGATGCTATATTCTTACCTGAAAACTTCTATACACCTTTTGAGATGCCTGGTAGAAGGATGAATATCTACAGAGGTTGGGAAATTTATCCAAAGGCCCTATATGATATAGCTATCAACATCAGAGATAACTATAACAATATTGAGTGGCTTGTCACAGAAAATGGTATGGGTGTCGAAAACGAAGAAAGGTTTAGAGAAAATGGTCAAATTAATGATCACTACAGAATAGACTTTTTCAAAGAACACCTAACAGAACTTCACAAGGGTGTCGAAGAAGGATCTAACTGTATTGGTTATCAAGTATGGACCTTTATTGATTGCTGGTCATGGTTAAATGCCTATAAAAATAGATATGGTTTAGTTGAGTTAGATTTAGATACTCAAGAAAGAAGAATAAAGAAATCAGGTGAATGGTTTAAAACTTTATCTGAAAATAATGGTTTTTAGTAGTTTTAATAATAAATAACTTGAAAATATTAAAAAATATAAGATACTGTTACAAGTATTAAGATGACCCCAAAAATTGGACTTGAAAACCAACTTTTTGGGGTCATTTCATTCAAAGGGGCTTTTTCATTATGATATAATTTATATAAGATATAAATAGGTCTATTAATAGCTATATTTTTTTATATTTTATTTACCTATATCATCAAAGATAAGTAATTAAGGAGGAATTTAATGAAGAAAAATGAGACTATTGAAAGAATACTTGAGCACAGGTCAATTAGACAATGGAAGGACGAGCCTTTATCTGATGAAATAATAGAAACTCTTAAGGAAGTATCTATTAGAACATCTACATCAGAGGGTATGCAATATTCTTCCGTTATTAGAGTTAAAGATCCTACAAAGAGAGAAAAATTAGTCGAAGTATCTACTCAGAAGTATTTGGCTACCGCTCCAGAACTTTGGATTTTTATAGCTGATAATTATAGAAATGATAGAATTTATAGAGAAAATAGAGATGAAGATAATTTTTCTAATGATGCTGACAAATTCTTTCAAGCATTTACAGACGCTGCTATCATGGCACAAAATGTAATGAATGCAGCTGAATCAATGGGTTTAGGCGCAGTATACTTTGGTTCTATATTAAATAATCCTCAAAAAACTATAGAAATATTAGAGCTTCCAGAAAATACATTCCCTGTTGTGGGTATGGGAATTGGTTATCCTGATCAAGAACCAGAGTTAAAACCAAGAATGAAAGCTGATTTTAGAATATTTGAAGATAGGTATGAAAAAATGGATAACTATCATGAGCTTCTAAAAGATTATGATAAAGAAATGTCTAAATACTATGATTTAAGGATTAAAAAGAAACCTCTTGATGAATTTACTAAACAAGTAGAGGATAAATATAAAGTCCAAAGAACTGATAGATCTAAGATACTTAGAGTTATTAGAAATCAAGGATATAATTTAGATATTTAATTATAATATAATTAGACATAAATGAGCTGCCCCAAAAAGTAGAATTTAAAATATAATAAATCTTTCAGCTTGCATTTGATTGATTTGAATCTACTTTTAAGGGACAGTTCAATTTTTTTAACTTTCTTATCTTTTTTATGTTTGGACTTATATAACAGCCCCTTCTTTATGAAACTTCTGTAGTTTCTACAGTTAAAACCTCATCTATAGAAGATAAAAGTTCTACAATATCAGAAAACTGCATATGTCTTTCTAGTTTTAGCCTATATATTTGTGTCTTTACTAATTCATCCTTAAGTACATCAGTTTTCATACTTAAAATTTCATAGTTTTCATCCAGACTTCCTATTACTCTCTTTACTTTATCCTCTGCTTCTTTAGTTTGGAAAAATTTCACCAGTACTTGTTGTGGTCCATGCACAATAAATATTCTTTTAAATCCAACTAAAACAGCTAGTATCAACAAAGACCCAATTATGGATATTTCATAAAATCCCATACCTAAAGCCAATCCTATACCTGAAACACCCCAAATAGAAGCAGCAGTAGTAAGTCCTACTATACTTCTTTTAGTTGTCAATATAGTACCTGCTCCTAAGAAACCTATACCACTAACAACTTGAGCTATTAGCCTTACAGCATCTACTCTAATATTTGATTCAGGACTAGCAGCCACAAAACTCATTACATCTATTTGTATTAGAGCAATAATAGTCGCTCCCATACTAACAAGTATATGGGTTTTCAATCCTGCACTACTATTATTTTTTTCTCTTTCAAGACCTATCAATCCAGAAAATAAGATGCTTAATAATAGTCTTATAAAAATTTCACTTATCGTTAATTTGTACATCTTATATTTTAATCTCCTTAAATCTTATAATTTTAACTTTTCAACTTGAGTTTTTTGACCTTACTATTCTTCCTTGTCCAATAATTGACCTGTTTTAGTTATATTATCAGCATATTTGACTTTCATTTTATCTACATATGCGTTAAATATGACATCTATCAGGGATAGTTGACTGATTCTACTTGATCCAGCACTGATTCTTTTAATACCTTCTATACTTGGTACGAACATTTTATAGTCTGCTAGGTTCATGAGTTTATTGCTATCGTATCTTGTAATAGATATTAAAGTTACTCCCTTATCTTTTATCATATTGGCCATTTTAATAATTTCTTGGGTCATTCCAGAATAAGATATAGCTATGGCAATTTCATCCTTTTGAATGTTTGAAGCACTTATTAATTGCATATGGGTATCTTCGTGTAAAATACTATATTTATTTATTCTTTCCAATTTTTGTTGGAAATCTTTGCAAACTAGAAAGCTAGCCCCTATTCCAAAAAGTCTTATAGCTTTAGCTTCGTCAATTTTTTCTATTATTTTATCTAATTCATTAAAATCAATTAAATTATAAGTATTTGTAATAGCATTCACATTTTGATTTAGAACAAGTTGAGTTGTTTTATGAATATCATCACCTTCAAAATCGATAAATTTATTTCTAAATATTTCTTCATTAAAGGTTAGCTCATTCATTATAGCAAGTTTTACATCCTTAAACCCCTCAAAACCATTTTTCTTGCATATTCTTACTATTGTAGCTGCACTACAATAACCTATTTTAGCTAAAGTATGTATATCCATAGTTGTCACTTCTCTAGGGTTGTCCAAGATATATCTAATGACAGGTTTTTCTATGTCAGTGGCTTGATACTTATAATAACTTTGCAATCTGAATAATATTTTTTTCATAAACACTCCTAACTCTTTAATATAATTATAGCAGTTTATTTATTTTCTTGTTAAACAATGCTTAATAATAGGCTTTTACTTACAAATGTTATACAATATTAATATGTTTTAAGTTAGGAGTTATTTATGGAAGTTACAAAATATTTTGATAAAAAGATTAAAAAAATACCATCGAATATAAAAAGAGCCTTTTTATATACTTTAGTGGTAGGTGTTTTAACCCACATGTTTTTTTTGACAAATAAATTTATAAACCACGATGACCTTTTGCAATTAGTTCACGATATGGATTTTTCAAGCTCCGGTAGGTGGTTTTTGAAATATGGAAATGCTATTAGTTCTAATTTGAGTATGTCCTGGGTTAATGGCTGTTTAGTTATCATTTATACAGGAATCATGGCTGCAATTTTAGTAGATATATTTCAATTAAAAAGTAAGTTGAGTATATTTTTCACCTCAGCAATGATGATTACTTTCCCATCAAATGCCGCCCTATTCCCTTACTCAAATAGTTATGATGCTTATGCTTTTGGTGGTCTTTTAGCCTTTATAGGTATGTATTATTTTATAAAACAAGAAAAAATTTCTTTAATAACTATTTCACTGACTGTACTAGGTCTTGCTAGTTATCAGATTTACTTTGCTTTTTGTTTTGCAACTATCGTTGTATATTATCTAGTAAAACTTTTAAGAAAAGAAACAAATGCTGATAAGTTTGTTAGAAATTTATTGCTAACATTAATCAATTATTTAATAGCAATCATCTCGTATGTAATAATAACTAAATATATATTAAAAATTGAATTAACAGACTACCAAAACATCGATAAGATGGGATCATTGAACCTTTTAACTTTGATAAAGTCTATACCAAATACCCATGCTAAGTTTTATGAGTTCTTTATAAAAGATTCTTATTATCAATTTTCTTATTTGAAATATTTAAATATAATATTTTTCATAGCATGCTTGTACTTGATTATCGACGCTATAAGCAAGCTTAAAAATAAGGAAATGGTTTTGGCAAGTTTGACCATATTCTTACTACCTATTTTTATAAATCTAATATACTTAATGGCACCAAATTCAGCCATAGGCTTAAGAATGCTACAAACATATATCGTGTTTTATATTTTATCTATCGTACTGGTAGAATATTTTGCAAATAAAAATCCAGCAAAGATAATGGCTGGATGGATAATTTGCTTAAGCTTATTCTTAAGTATATTTAACTTTGTAGTTTTAGCTAATAAGGTCTATACAGCCTATGAAATTGATAAAAGCAATATCCTATCCTACACAACTAGGGTCATATCGAAAATCGAGAGTGAAGACTTTTATGAGGCAGATAAAAAAGTTTACTTTATAGGTAATCCTGATATCACAAATAGCTTTACACCAAAATATACTAGTCCGGATGTACTGATTTCAACAATTTTAGATAAAAAAGTAGTTGCCCACTTGTATTGGAAACTGTACCCTATAAGATATGCAGCCTTCCCAAACGAGGTTGATAATATGTGGTATCCAGACTATTCAGAAATTAGTGATGAATTAAGGCAAATTATTGATGAAATGCCTATGTACCCAGCTAAAGGGTCAATCATAGAATATGACAATGAAATATATGTAAAGTTTAGAGATTACAAAACTTGGGCTAATCAATAGACTTACATATCAAAACTATTGGTGTATAATTAAAATATGAATAAATTTATTTCAACTAAGATTAAAGAAAAAAGAATAGACCTAATGGGGACCCATATCACTATTAAAATTTATGGGGATTATAGTGAAAAAATCTTAGGAGAATGTGTAGATTTACTCTACTACTACAATAGTATTTTTTCTATGTATGATAAAAAAGCTGAATTATACAAGTTTAATGCAAACAAATCTCTTGAATATATAAGTGTTTCTGATGACTTATTTTATTTAATAGACCAAGGGATAAAACATAGCTTACCAAAAGATTCCATGCTAAATATTTGTATATCTCCCCTGGTAAAATTGTGGAATATAGGTTTTGTTGATGCAGGTGTACCTAGACAGGAAAATATCCAAGCTGTACTAGAGCATACTGATCCGAATCTAATAGTCTTAGATAAAGAAAATAGAAGAATAAAAAAATTAAATGATAAAGTCGAAATTGATCTGGGTGCCCTTGCTAAGGGTTATATAACAGATAAATTGATCGATTTTTTAGAAAAATCTGGAGTAAAGTCTGCCATAGTAAATCTAGGCGGCAATATAAAAGTACTTGGCCTTGCCCTACACAATCCAGACCTTTACTTCCATATAGGTCTACAAGATCCAAAAGAAAAGAGAGGAAATCATTTATTGAAATTACTCCTAAATGACAAGTCTATAGTGACTTCTGGTATCTATGAAAGAAAACTAGAGACTGATGAAAAGATTTACCACCATATATTAGATCCAAAGACTGGTTACCCTATAGAAAGTGATATGGCTTCTATATCAGTTATATCTGATACTTCCCTAGATGGTGAAATTTGGACCAGTCGCTTATTTGGGAAAAACTTTGAAGATATAGAAAAAACTTCAAAAAAAGAAAATATTGATATAATAGTTATATATAAAGACAATAAAGTAAAATACACTAATGGTGTAAAAAAATATTTCAGAAGAAAGGAATACCATGACTAAATTTTCAGCTATTGTTGGGACAAATAACCCAAAATCAACAAATAAAAAATTGCTAGAATATTTACAATCTCAATTTTTCTATATAGCAGATATAGAAATCTTAGAAATAGACGATTTACCAGTATTTGATGTGCATTCTGATTATAAAATGCCAGATTCAGTTGCCAAAATCAAAAAAGTAATAGATGAATCTGATGGTGTCATCATAGCAGCAGCAGAATATGACCATATGCCTACAGCTGCCCTATTAAATGCTATTTCCTGGTTATCATATAAAATCCACCCCCTATCAGGTAGACCTGTACTTATAACAGGTGCATCTTATGGTAACTTGGGTACTTCAAGATCACAAGGAGCACTAAGGACAATACTTGTATCTCCAGAAGTGGATGCTCAAGTCTTTTATAAGACCTACCAATTAGGTAATTCCCTCCAAGCCTTTGATGATTGGGGTGATTTAAGAAGTTCAGAAAAAACCCAAGAAATGGAAGAAATCTTCCAAGAATTTTTGAGATTTTCTGAAATGATTAATAAATCAAGAGAAGAAAATCTAATCAACATTCACAATTTTGATAATTTCAAATGGGATAAAATTGATAAAGATACCTGGGAGGTTGAATAATGAAATTTGTTGCGATTGCAGGTTCTATATCTGAAAAGTCTTACAATAGAAAACTGCTAGAATTTGCTAAATTAAAATTTAATGAAAAAATTGATATAGAATTATTAGATATCAGTGGTATACCTATATTCAACGAAAGTTTAGACTACAAGGACTATCCAAAACTAATTGAATTAAACGACAAAATCGAAGAGGCAGACGGAGTTATTATAGCTACACCAGAACATAATTACACCATTCCTGCTGTACTTAAGTCAATTTTAGAATGGTTTTCTTATAAGCTACAACCATTAAAATCTAAGCCTGTTTTGGTCTTGGGCGCTTCATATACTGAACAAGGTACATCCAAGGCACAAAGTCATTTAAAAGAAGTCTTGAATGCTCCAGGTATAGAAGCTTTTGTAATCCCTGGTAGTGAATTTTTACTTTCAAACGCCTTAGAAAAATTTGATAAGGACGGATTTTTAATTGATGAACAAACTATTGATTATCTAGAATATGTAATCTTAAGATTTGAAAAATTTGCTGAATTGTTCAAAGACTTTGATGATTCAGATATAGATTCAGCATACACTAGGACTTTAGCGGCAGGCGGTTATATTGAAGAAGACCCTTATGATGATGGTACTGCTGGTGCTAGTGAATGGTAGGATGATAAAAGAAAATAAGGATAAAAATTGCAAGGTATGAGCCTTGCAATTTTTTTGTCTATAAATATTTTTTTGTTGTTTAAAATATAAACTACTTGCTACTACTCCCATTCATATCTCATTCTAAAAACGTTTCCTATCCGGTCGCATTTTTTTCATTCGATGAGGAAGCAAGCATCGACAAACACTCGGTCTGTTCGTGCTTGTCGTGTTATTATCCAAAATACTTTTCGTAACATATACAACGCAAAAGTGCAACGTATTTTTTTACGTTGCACTTTTGCTTATTTTTCTTTTTCGTTAAGTCCATATCATATTAGCGTCATGTTTAATGCTTTTTCTTATCTATATCTTTATATATTTTGTTCCCCTACCTAGTCCCACTTTCTTAACTAGGCCCTCACTCATTAATTCTTCTAGTTCTCTAAGGATCTTGTATTTATCAAAACCTGATATTTTTTCAATTTCCAACCTACTAATCTCTTTATTTCTAGGCATTTTTTGTAGGATAATAGATGCATTTTCGCTTATTCCTTCTACCTTATCAATAAGAATAGGAAGTCTAACCATTATTGAATTAGGATAAGTTTGAAATTGGGGTTGTCTAGCTCTTCCTTGATATAAATATTTTATCCTTCTTATCCCAGTTCCAAATTTTTCTATTAACCCTAGTCTATTAAATAAACTTCCTATTTTCTCATTTCTGAGAATAGAAATTTGACCACTAATATATTCTTCACTGCTTATTCCCTTAGGTAAACCACCTGGAGATGATATATCGATATATTGATCATGTAATTCAACTTTAATCGGTGCAGTTATACTCCAATCTCTGTGAACAAGCGCATTTGCTATAGCCTCTCTGAAGGCATCTTCAGGTATAAGTTCAATTGTTTTTCTAACAACCCCTTCAACTTTTTCATACTTAAAATACCTGTTAAACACTTCTATCGCTTGATAATAGGCACTAAGTATAGAAATATTTTCAATAATAATTCTTTCTTTAAATTCGTTTATATTATCTCCAAACTTAACAATATCAAATATTTTATAATTATTTTCATCCGATATAATATTCGCTGCTAAATTATAACCTTTTTTATCATCATATAATCCCAATGTTTTTAAAATATCTAAACTTAAACTATCAATATTCATATTTTCTTTTAATACACTTTCTAAAATGTTAAAAGATAAGTTCTTATCTTTAGATGGCAAATCTTCATAATTTTGATTCATTCCCTCTAGTATAAGTCTTTTTAATTCTTCTCTATCATCTACAGGTAGACTTGAAGAATCTCTTCTCATATATGCCTTCCCCTTATAAAAATAGGGTTTTAATTCACCTTCATATACTTTTAGTAAGACAATTTCCTTTTGTTTATCTATTTCGATGTTATACTCTGGAATTGGAGTGATACTATCATTTATTTTGTTCTCTATCCTTAATGCCAATTCTTTTAAATTATCAATATGCAAAGATTCACCAGTATCATCTACTCCGAACTGAATAATTCCATCATTATAATTTGCATAAGCACTAACTGTTTTTAAAAAACTATCTGATAATTTTGACTTAAATTCTAAATTATATGTTTCCCTCATAATAATATCCTCACCTCCATGATTTTATCGTAACAAAAACAACGCAAAATTGCAACGTATTTTTTTACGTTGCAATTTTGCGTTGTTTTTTAACGTAATTTTAGATTTACGTTAGTAAACAATATAAAATCAGAAAGTCTTACCGTGAGGCGTACAAAACTTTATAATATTTCACTATATCTGTAATATTCATAGTTATTTTAGCATCTTCTGTGTAAAGCTTAATATATAAGCCCTTAGCAGAAGCTTTTTCTTTTGCCATTCTATCATCAATTATAATAAGCTATTAACTTTCAAGAAGGTTATAAAACGTAAATTCATCAATAATTTCGATATCCTGTCCTTCAAGTTTTAGCTTTTCAGCTTTTTTATGTTTAGAGGATTTTCCTCCTTTTAATATTGCATTATAATCATTATTCCCAAGAATTAAGTAATTTGTGGATTTTATAACATTTTTGTCTAGTATACCTCCTAGATTAACTATTATTTGCATTGCATCTTTTCTTAACATTCTTTCAAGCTTACCTGTTAACACAACATGTCTATTATAAAAAAAATTATCTTCATCAATTTCTACTTCTGTAGGTACGATTGAATTGATATCTATTCCTTTACCACCTCTTCTTATAGCCCAAAGGTCGCTTATCCCCACATTTCTTTTACTCATAGTATATTTAATAACGTCATACAGCTCCTTTGTTGAAATGCAATCGGCTAAAGATCTATGTTCATTACTTGATAACTCTAAATATTCTGTTAAATCTGATAATCTGTGGTGTTTTAATTCAGGAAATACTTTTCTAGCAAATTGCATAGTATCCATATATTTGTTTTCTAATGACATATTAAAACCCGCATTAAGAAATCTCATATCAAAAGATGTATTATGTCCTATTATAATATCATCTCCCAAAAATTGAATAACTTCATCTTTAACATCTATTATCGAAGGCATATCTTTAACCATTTCATTTGTAATTCCTGTTAAAAGAGTTATGAATGAGTCTATTTCATATTGAGGTTTTATTAGCTGTGAATACTTATCTACTATCTCATTCCCTCTTACCTTCAAAATGGCAATTTCTATAACTTCATCGTAATAAGATGATAATCCTGTAGTTTCTGTATCGAGCACACAATAGTCATTAATTATTTCTTTTATATAATTTTTGTTAGCCATTTTATATATCTCCTGATTATTTATATTGTAATGAAAACCAATAAACCTTAACTTTGTTTATATTTGAATCTCCCATCCCATCAAGGCAACTTAGACAAAATAAATTCCCCATCACCCTCAATCTTATACTGACCATTTTGGGCTGGTAAAAAGAAGCTGTCACCTTTAGTGAACTCTAAAGATTCTTCTCCCATTTGGATTGCGCCTCTGCCATCGATAATAGTCAAGGCTTGGAAGGATTCTTCATTTATATGATAAGTTTCACCGCTTATTTGCCCCTTAAGAACATCAAAATAGTTTGATTTCACAAGTCTTTGTAGATTTTTATTTACTTCATTATCATTTTCAAAATTATAAGTCTTGTTGGCTGAAAGATTGGAAACTTCTATAGCCTTGTCTACATGAAGTTCTCTTTCATTTCCATCCTTGTCTTTTCTCTTATAGTCATAGACCCTATAAGTAATATTTGAATTTTGTTGGACTTCATATATTAAAATGCCGCTACCTATAGCGTGGATGGTACCTGCTTCTATGAAGAATACATCACCCTTTTTAACTTCCACCTTATTTAATAAATCTAGAAAACTTCCTTGGTCTATAGCTTGGGCAAATTCTTCTTTGCTAACTTCTTTATTTAATCCATAATATAGATATGATCCTGGTTTGGCATCTATTACATACCACATTTCAGTCTTACCATAGTCATTTTCATGGCTTAAGCCATATTCATCATCAGGATGAACCTGGATAGATAAATTATCTTGGGCATCTATAAACTTATTTAGTATAGGAAACCTGTCTTTTTTATAACCTTTTCCTATAACTTTATTTCCCTTATCTTTTAAATATTCTGTAAATAATTCCCCTTGATATTCACCATTTTCTATGATAGATATTCCATCTTTATGGGCTGAAATTTCCCATGTTTCAGCAAGTTTATCTAAGTCAGTCTTTTTATTAAATTTTTCTACAAGATTTTTGCCACCCCATAAATAATCTTTTTGAGCGGCTTTCAATTTTAATATAGTCATGTCCCCTCCTCTGTTATATATAATAATATCATAAGTAAAACATATTTATATATTATAAACTTCCACAAAAAAACTAGAAAGTAAACTTTCTAGTTTTTCTGATTCTTAATTGCCTTAACCAAGAATTTTTCTATCCTATTATTTTCTACTTCCTTAACTATAAACAAATAATTTTCATAGCTAAAAGAATCATTTTTTTGAGGTATCTTATCTAAAATTTCAATAGCAAAACCTGATAAAGTATTTGAGTGAAATTCATCATGATCTTCAAGCTTTAAAAATTCAAAGGCATCATCTAAATCTGTCATACCAGACATCTCTATGTATCCCTTTTTCACTGAAATCTTAGCTTCACTATCCTCGTCATCTGTTTCATCCCATATTTCACCTACCAATTCTTCGAGTAGGTCTTCCATGGTTATAATACCTTCAAAACCACCATGTTCATCTATGATAGCTGACATATGAACTTTTGCTTTTTGCATCATTTTAAGAGCTTCAGATAGTTTCAAGGTACCAGGTATGTATAAGATATCAGTAATAATATCTCTGATTTTAAGGTCATGATTTCCTCTTAATTTCATCCTTAAATATTTATTAAAGTCTTTTTCATGAATTTGACCTATAACCTTGTCAATAGTTTCTTCATATACTATCAGTCTAGAATATGAATATTCATCAAATAAGGCCTCTATTTCATCTTCATCTTCGTCTATATCAATAGCTATAACATCAACTCTTGGTGTGATGATATTTTCTACATTTTCATCATCAAAGTCCATAGCCTTTGTAACAAGAGTATGTTCATCATCTTCAATTGATCCCTCTTCCTTGGCTACATCTATATATTGTTGCAAGATATCTTCCGATACTTCAGCCTCTTCCTTGTTAGGTATGATTTTCTTTAGAGAATTTTGCAAAGCTCTCATTAGCAACACTAAAGGATATAAAAGCTTCATAGCAAAATTTAAAACTGGTGTAAATTTTAAAGCCACATCTTCTGGCATTATCTTAGCAACAAGTTTTGGTGAAACTTCAGAAAAAATCAAAAGAAGTATAGTTGTAACAATTGTAGATATCAAGGCCCCATAAAGCGGAAATATATTTACAAAAAATACTGTTGCAACCGCTGAAGCTGTAATATTTACAAGATTATTTCCTATCAATATTGTAGATAAAAGGTCATCATATCTATCATGTAATTTCAATGTATTTTTTGCTTTTTTATCACCTTGCTTCACTAAAACATCTAATTTAGCACGCTTAAGTGAGGTAAAGGCTGTTTCAGATGATGAAAAAAATGCTGACATCAATACGCTAGCAAAAAATATTAATATATAAATTATCTGGTCTGAGTCCATTAATCCTCTGTCCTCCATATTTCAAAGTCTTATAACAATAATACCACTATTTATGAATAATATAAAGCTAGAAATATTTTGATATCAACTCTTTTGGGTATATTTGTTACATGAATAAAATTTTCAAGAAATAAGTATAGGGGGAATGAATGTATAACAATATTTATATGATAGTTGCGGCAACTGAAAAAACTAGAGCGATAGGAATTGATGGACAAATGCTCTACCACTTACCCGAAGACTTAAAATATTTTAAAGATACAACAGATGGTCATACTATAGTTTGCGGTAGAAGGACCTACCATACTTTTAATAAAAAACCTCTTCCAAATAGAAAAAATATTGTACTAACTAGGTCGAATGAAAAATTTGAAAATGCCTATACTATGAATTCAAAGGAAGAAGTTTTGAACTATGCTAAAAACCACCAAAAAGAATTAATTTTTATAGTAGGTGGCGACAATGTCTATAGCCAATTTATAAACCACGCCAAGAGACTTTATGTAACTGAAATTAAAGAAAATTCTCCTGTAAAAGCAAATAGCTTTTTCCCTAGGTTTGATAAAAATGACTATACAATCATATCTGAAAGTGATACTTATCAAAATAATAATATAAAATACAGATATGTAGTTTATGAGAAAAAATAAAACAAGTAGGAAAAATCCTACTTGTTTTTTCTTCTATTATTCTGCTGATATTGCAGCCATTGTAATGTAATTGTATGGTTGGTTGAAGTGTGGTAAGAAGAATAAATCAGTTAAAGCTAATTTATCTATTGTTACCTTTTCTTGGATAGCTAATGAGAATAAGTGAATACCCATTGACATATCATATTCTGATGCCATTTGAGCACCTAAGATAACTCTTGTCTTCTTGTCATAAACTATTCTGATTTTTACTGTTGGATTTGTTGTTTCAATAAATCCTGGTTTTTGTGTATCTTCAAAGTCTGTGTGTCCAACTTCAATACCTAAAGCTGCTGCTTTTTTAAGAGTAATACCTGTTGAAACCATATTTAATCCGTAGATTGAAATACCATTTGAACCTTGTACACCATTTGATTCTAATTCTACACCCGTAGCATTGCTACCACCTACGATACCACTTCTTGCAGCATTTGATGCAAGAGCAATGTAGTTTGGAGCATCAATTGTATTGTCATAAACTGTAGCACAGTCACCAATAGCGTAAACGTCTTTAATGCTTGTTTCTTGTTTCTTATTTACTAGGTAAGCACCATTTCTAAATGTTTCTAATTGATCTTTACCTATTACTGTATTTGGCTTAAATCCAATACATAAGACAACTAAATCAGTATCGATTTCTTTTTCATTTGTAACTATTGATGTAACTTTACCATTTTCACCTTTAATTTCTTGTACTGATTGTCCTAATTCAAGATTTATATTGTGTTTAGATAAGTTTTCTTTCATTAAATCTGTAAATTCTTCATCATAATAAGTTGATAATACAGTGTCAGCCATATCTACTAAAGTGGTATTTTTACCATGTCTTTCAAAGGCTTCTGCTAATTCAACACCTATATAACCTGCACCAACAACTGTAACATTTTTCACGTCTTTATCTTTTATTTTTTCAATTACAGCTTGGGCATCTTGATATAACTTAACTTGCATTACATTTTCTAATTCATGTCCTGGAATATTTGGAATTATTGGTTCTGAACCTGTTGATAAAATTATTTTATCGTATGTATCAACAATTTCTTCGCCATCTTTAGTTTTCGCATAAATCTTTTTGTTTTCGAAATCTACTCTTTCAACTGCTGTTTCCATATAGACTTTTGCACCCTTGGATTCGAATTCTTCCTTGCTTGCGTAGAAAAGTCCATCTGGTTTAGAAATTTGATTTCCTATCCATAATGCCATACCACAACCTAAGAATGAAATATTGCTATTTCTATCATAAATAACTACTTCGTGGCCTGCATTTTTATTTAATATAGTCCTAACTGCTGCTGTACCTGCATGGTTAGCACCTACTACAACTATTTTGCTCATTATATTCTCCCTTTATATAATTAATTTGTAAATACCTTTACCTATCTATTATAAACCTTTTCACAAACATAGCAAGCTTTTTAAAACTTAAGCCATGCTACTATTTCTTCTAGATATAAGTCATCTGAAAAACCATGGTCTTGATCAGGAATAAATATCCTAGTCATATTCACACCCTGGTCTTTAGCTGCTTTGATATAGTCTTCTACCGACTCTTGTGGAATGGTATGGTCCTTATTTGAATAAGCTATAAATTGCCATACATAGGTATTGCTTATATGCTCTTTTAAATCCAAGTCTTTTAATACACTCGCTCTCTTTTCTGGACTATCAATTTTTTCTTTTTCCAATATAGATGAAAGCATTGGTAAATGGTAATTGAAAGTCAATTGAGGATAAATAAATGCAGCCTTATTTACTGAATCATCTACTCCATCAATTTCATCAATTTTATAGTCAGTAGGAAAATTATTTTTACCCATGTATTGATTTACAAAGGCTCCTACTGCATAAGCTCCTGCAGAAAAACCCATCAAATATACCTTATCTTCATCAATACCATATTCATCCTTGTGGTATCTTAAAAATCTTACAGCCCTTTGGGTATCTAGCATTGGTATAGAAAACTTATATGGATTTGTCCTATAGTGAAGTAAGAATGCTGATATCCCAGCCTTATTAAGTCTAGAAGCTATAGCCTTCCCTCCTGAAACAGACCCGTCAATAGTCTTATAGGCAAAGCCTCCACCAGATAAGACTATAACAGCTTCTTTTGAGCCTTCAACTGGATAAGGAATAAGATAAGGAATATCTGTGAATTCTTCATTTTCATAGCCACCCTTTATTTCATGTAAGTAGGTGAAGGTATCCCCTAGCCTTGAAATATCAACATATTCTGTATTGGTTATCGCCCTAGCATATTGGACTGTTGCATCATACCTATTGTATGAATAATCTATATCCATATAGTCTAGTTTGGATTTTTCAGAATAGCCTGCTGGTTTTTCCCATATATCTATTTTTTTATCTATATCTACAGTTTGTATTGTTTTCATCTATTCCCTTTCTAACTTATAATGTGATAATCATATATAAATTATAACATTCTTAAGTTAAAAAACTGCCACAAAATATAAAGATTTTGTGGCAGGCTCTTATTTAATTATTTTTCTAATCTACTTGTCCAAGGTGTTGAAACTTCTTCTATTACTTTGTTTAAGCTTAAAATATTTTCTTTACCTTGTGTTTGTAGCCATTCTAAACCTTTTTCTTGGTCTTCAATAAAGATGTCTACGCCATCTTTCCATGTAGCTCTACCACATAATACCCCGTGGAATTCTGCTCCAGCGTCTTTAGCAAATCTCAATGTTTCTGTAAACATATCCATTGGAACACCTGCTGATAAGAAGATATATGGTAGGTGACTTGCATTTGTTTGGTCTAAGAATGCTTGTTTAGCTTCTTCCTTGCTCGTTACAAATTCACCATCTGTGAATCCTTCTGTATAGTAAGGATCTATAGGAACTTCCATTTTCAATACGTCAATCTTGTATTGTGGTTTTGAAAATTCTCTCATTGCTTCATTTACTTTTCTAGCCTTAACTTTAGCAAATTCTTTTTTGTCAGTAATCTTGTTGTCATAGGTTAAAATTTCTAAGAAGTATGGAATATCTTGGGCATCACATTCGTCCCCAACTCTTTCTACTGCTGCCTTTTTGATGTCATTGTTTTTATCACAGTCATCCACATCATAGTATAAAAGAATTTTAACAGCATCAGCTCCCATTTCTTTGATTCTACGTACTGATAGACCTTCGATTAAGTCCAATCTTCTGTGGTCATCTCTAAAACCTGTTACTTCATATGACATTAAAAGTCCTGCATCCTTGTCAATATGGTCAATAGCTTCTAAACCATAAATTGGGTCTAAAAGGATTGATGAAGCATACTTGGTTAACTCTTCAGCAACCAAAGCCTTATATCTACTAATAGCCTTTGCTTGGTCTTCACCTTGTAATTTTGAAAACATCTTTTCCATTGATCCTCTTTGGTCAATAGCTAAAGCTGCAATCACATTATTTTTATCTGATAATTGTTCTAGGTGTGCAAATTTCTTTTCTGAAATTTTCATAAGTCCTCCTATATTTTACAAATGAGAAATTTCTAACTTATCATTACCATTATATTATATTTGATTTTCTTTTGCTAGTATTTTGGAATTTATATTGTTTTGTTTATTTTATAAGTTTTGACAAAGTTATTTAGATTCAGTATAGTAAAGGTGAAAATAAAGGTGATTGTGGCCTCAATCAAATGCCAATGGGAGTAATCTCTATGGACTGGGGTGCGGTCGCCTTTATTTTCTTTTGTTTTAAATAAATAAAAAAGGTTGAAAACCAGCTAAACAACTAATCTACAACCTTTCCTTATGGCGTCCACGAGAGGATTCGAACCTCCGGCACCCGCCTTAGGAGGGCGGTGCTCTATCCAGCTGAGCTACGTGGACATATTAATTTTTGACTAAAACTAGTTTATCATATTTGGAATAATTCTAAAAATTTTTTTAAGAAATGGGGTAATAAGCGACTTAGTAATAAACTTTTTATATGGTATACTAGGATTGATTATATTTATGAGGAGATTTATATGTCATTACCAAATTGCCCTAAATGTGGGGAATCATATACTTATGAAGATGGCCACTTATATGTTTGTCCTATGTGCTTTTATGAATGGACTGAAGAATCACTAAAAGCTGAAGAAGAAGCTTCTATCTTAAGAGATTCTGTAGGAAATGAAATTTATGAAGGCGCTGACGCTACTATAATTCAGGATTTGAAACTTAGTTCAGATACTATTAAAAGAGGAGCTAAGGTTAAAGGAATTCAAATTTTAGACAAAGAAGTTAATGGTCATGATATCCAAGGTAAAATTGAAGGCTTTGGAAACTTACTATTAAAGTCTTCTGTTATTAAAGTTAGATAAAATAAAACAGGCTCACACGTAGCCTGTTTTACTCATCATACTTCAATATATCCTTAAGCTTGAATACCAATATATCTTCTTGTCCTCTGGATTCTAGAAAACTTTCTTCTGCTATATAAAATATAGCCTTTATTCCTGCATTTTTAGCACATTCTACATCTAGGTGTCTGTCACCTACATAGTAAGTTTGACTTTTATCCATGTCATATTTATCTATTAAATAAGTCAAAGCCTCTGGATCAGGTTTTCTTTCGAATCCGTCCTCAGCGGTAATTATTTCTTCGAAAAATTTATCCATTCCCAACTTTTTCAATAAGGGATAGCTTGTATCTCCCCTGTGGGTGTAGACATAATGCTTGGCACCTCTATTTGCTAGTTCTTCTAAAACTTCATAGGCACCATTTATACTGGTTAAATCTTTTTCTATTTCTTTTCTTATCTCTGAATATCTAGACTTTAATTCTTTATATGGCTTATTTGTAAGTTCAGATAGTTTTTCTATATATGAAGTTACTGAATCTCCAACCACTTGCTTATATATTTCATCTTTTGAAAACTCAAATCCATTTTCTTTTGCTAGTATATAAGCTGTTTCTACTATACCCCTATAGGAATCAAAAAGCGTACCATCTAAGTCCCAGATGTAGTTTTTTGCCATCATAAAACTCCTAAAATTTAAAACTATTTATTTGTATTTATCAAATAATATTAATGTACCTTCACTATATAAATGATTATTGATAATTTCTTTTAATTTTTTATCTCTAATTAATATTTCATCAAGCTTATTTATTAGCTCATCTATATCTTTACCATCGGCTAATTCTTTTGTGAAGTTTTCTTCACCTGTTACTGCAAGATACCATTTTCTAGAAAATAAGGTTATGTTATATAAACTATTTTTATATATAAACTGGATATCATTAGACTTTCTGATAGTTTCGATTACTTTATCATAAGTTATTACTTTATCATAAGTTATTACTTCTTTATTCATCTACTCACCTTCCTTTTCATTCTTATTAAAGTCTCTATTTCTAATGTGTTTACAAATTGATCATAAGCTATGATGTCAGTTAATTTATACCCATATTCTTTAAATCTCTTTATATCTCTAGCTAAACTAGCTGGATTGCAAGAAATATAAATAATATTTTCTATATTTGAACCACCAATTTTAGAAATTATATTTCCATCTAGTCCTCTTCTTGGTGGGTCAAATAAAACTGTAGTATTTTCCTGGTTTAATTTAAGGTCTTCTATAGCTTTTTCAGCAGCTTTATTTATAAATTCAATATTATCAACCTTATTTATTGCTGCATTTTCCTTAGCATCTTGAACTGCATCATTGTTGATTTCTACAGACATTATCTTTTCAACCTGGTCAGCAAAAAGAATAGAAGTAGTAGAAATTCCACTATACAGGTCTAGAAGTATTTGGGGTTTGATATTTTTCAAGTATTCCTTGGCTTGCATATAAATATCATAGGAAACATTCTTGTTGACTTGCATAAAGGCCTTGGCTGAAATATTAAAGGTCTTATCTCCCAATTGCTCTTGTATCTTTTCAGCACCAAAAACATGCTGTAAATCTTGCATCTTATAGTTTCTAGATTTGGTGTTTTTGCTAATATAAAAAGAATTTATTTTTTCACTAGCTTCTAAATCTTTAGCAAGTTTTGAAAAGTCGAAGTCCTCATTATAGACCAAGATAAGCATAGTCTGTCCAAGAGAAGTTGACCTTATGATTATATTTTTTACAAGCCCCTTATTTGTCCTTGGATCATAGCCTTTTATATCGTGCCTTTTCAATAAATCTTTTAATAAAAGAACAATATCATTTATCTCTTTGGTGTTCATTAAGCACTGGTTGATTTTTACATGATCATTTGTAGACCTGGAAAAATATGATAAGTCCCCATTTGGATTAACTTTTATTTCTAATTTGTTTCTGTAGCCTTGCTTTTTATCAGCTTCTACAAACTTTATATCTTCTAAATTTTCACCAGCTATCCTATTTATCTGATTTATAAGCTTGTCTTTCTTAAATTCTATCTGTTTGTCATAAGAAATATCATATAATTCATAGACACCACAGAGATTTTCTTCTCCCACATTATCAGAGGTTAAATATGGAGATTCTTCTACTAGCTCTTTAATAATAGCTTCACAAAAACTTTTCTTTTCTTTTACAATTTCCACAGCAACTATTTGGCCAAGCTTAGCTTGGTCTACAAAATAAACCAAACCATCTTTTTTTGCTACACCTCTGCCCTTGTCATCTAAATCAATTATATCTAAAACTATATTTTCCATTTATACCTTCTTCCATGTGTCCGGTGAAAATAAAATTATCATAGGAAATATTTCAAGTCTTCCTGCTATCATAGCAAAGGATAATAAGACCTTGTTAAAATTGGAAAGCATGGCAAAAGATGATGCAGGTCCAACTTGACCAAGTCCTGGTCCTACGTTGTTAAATGTTGTTGCTACAGCAGAAAAAGCTGATATAAAATCTTGTAAATCTATTGATACACTTAATAATAAAACAAAGAAAATTATAGCATATAAACTAAAGTAATTTATAAGGGTTCTTAAGTACTTATCTTCCACAACCTTACCATCGTATCTCATTTTCAATATCCTCTTAGGATTTCTTTGTTTCTTTACTTCCATCAAGGCATATTTGCTAGCCATTGATACTCTGATTACTTTCAATCCACCTGCTGTAGATCCAGCCATTCCACCTATAAACATTAGCGCCATTATTATTATTTGAGAAAATAAAGGCCAACTTGTATAGTCATTTGAAGAAAATCCTGTCGTGGATACGGTTGAAGATACTGTAAAGAATGAATGTCTTAAGGCTTTTAATACACCTAAATCTGAACTTATATTAATAGTTATAAGTAGAATAGCTGATACCACTATTCCTATAAACCATTTTAATTCTTCATTATCAAAAAAATTTTTAGCCTTACCAATTAAAAATAAGTGATAAAGAGAAAAGTTTATTGAAAAAGCTAGCATCCCAAGCCCTATTATCATTTCAATAAGGGCTGAGTTATAGTGTGCAACTGATCCATTTCTTATAGAAAATCCTCCAGTACCTGCTGTTTCAAGGGCATGAGTAATGGCATCAAATAATGGCATACCAGCTAATAACAAGGCAACAATCAGTATCGATGTAAGTAAAGCATATATGGTATAAAGTATCCTTGCTGAATCTTTCAACCTAGAAAGCAACTTACCAAAAATAGGTCCTGGTGATTCCGCCTTCATCAAATGGATGTCTTCCTTACTTACACTTGGTAATACGGCTAAGGCGAATACTAATACCCCCATACCACCTATAAATTGTTGCATGGCCTTCCATATAATGATTGATGGGCTTTGTACAGAAACATCAGCCAATACTGAAGCTCCTGTGGTTGTAAAGCCAGATGCTACCTCAAAGAAACTATCAATTAGAGAAGTAAATTGTCCCGACAAGTACAAGGGTAAGCCTCCAAAAAATGACATTAGAGTCCAGGTACCTGTTACAATTACAAAACCTTCACTGGCAAATAGTTTTTTTGAATCTACTTTTATAAATTGCAAGGGTAAATTTATTATTAATAATATAAGTATGGTCCATACAAAAGCCATTTTTTCAGTTGAACTTTCTTTATATAAAAATGCTGTTAATAAAGGTACTAGCATCAATAAAGCTTCAACTAATAGCAATCTTGAGATGGTCTTAATTACTTTTTTTATATTCATAGTAAAATCTCATCCAATTCATTTAATCCTTCATTTTGAGTAACTAATATTACCCTATCATTTACTTCTATTGTATCTTCCCCACTTGGGAATAGTACTTCATTATTTCTTTTTATAAAGGCTAAAAGATTTCCATTTTTGATAGGTAAATCTTTTAGTTTAATACCTGTAACCTTAGAAGTTTCCTTAACGATAAATTCTAAAGCTTCAACTTGGTCATTGGCCATTTTATATAAGGCCTCTACATTGGACCCTTGAGAATTTTCTAAGGCTCTAATTTTTTGTAATATCTTATCAGCTGTTATCCTCTTTGGAGTTACAATTGACTGGAGACCAATCAAGTCTCCTAAGTCATTTAATTCTGTCCTAGATATTTTTGTTAAAGTCTTTCCAATATTGTATTTTTGAGCTACCATTGAAACAATCATGTTTTCTTCATCTATTCCTGTAAGTGCAAATAAGGCATCATATTGGTCAGCCCTTTGTTCTTTAAGTGTTTTAGATGATGTACCGTCATCATTTATAACTTCAACTTTTGGGAAATTTAAACTAATATATTCAGCCTTTTCCCTATCTTTTTCTATTAATTTTATTTTTATATTAGTATCATTAAGCACTTTTAATATATATCTAGATAACAAGCCTCCACCAATAATAAAAATTGATTTGATGGCTTTTGTAGTTTGTTTATTTTCTAAAAACAACTTAGAAAGTTCTTCTATTGGGCCAATTACAAATAAGTGGTCTCCCGATTTAATTGCATAATCACCATTTGGTATAAATACTTTGTCGCCATCTGCTACTGCACATACAAGTATATTTTTATATAAGTTCCTAAATTGTATAAGCATTTTTCCAACTAAATTAGAATCAGGAGATACTCTCATTTCTACAATAGGAGCTTCATCTTTACTTGTAAAAGATTCATAAGAAATAGCTTGTGGGAAAGTGATTAGCCTTCTAATATATTCTGCAGCTTCTAATTCAGGATTAACTATATAATTAATCCCTAGAGACCTTCTAACTGGTCCATTTAGATATATGTAATCTTCTTTTCTAGCCCTGGCTATAGTTGTCTCTGCCCCAATATTTTTAGCCAATACTGCGGCTATCAAATTAAGCTCATCATTGTCTGTTACTGCAATGAAAATATCTGCCTTTTCGACACCTGCCTCTACTTGTATTTCATAGGAAGAGCCATTCCCTACTACACCATTTATATCGTGTTCATTAAGCATTTCTTCTAAAAGATCTGAATTTATTTCTATTAATGTAATATTATGATTTTCATGACTTAAATCATGACATAGGACTTGACCAACTTTTCCAGCCCCTACGATAACTATATTCATCATATCCTCCTCAAAATATATAACTATCATAACATAATTAAAACATTTTTATCTTCTATATTATATAATGGTTATATAGAAAATTACGGAGGCAAACATGAATGATAAAAGACTCTTAATATTAAATATGTTAGATGAAGGGAAAATATCTAGCCAAGAAGCTTTAGAACTATTAGAAGCAATTAAAGATGATAAAGATAATAAAGATTTAAATAATGAAACAAAACAAGATTCATACCAAGAAGATACAACAGAAAAAAATACAGAAGAAAGGGAAGATACTTCTAATAGCTTTGTAAAAAAATCAGCCCAAGCCGTAGGAAATATTTTAGGAAAGTTAAATGTTTTTATGGATAACTTTCAAGATAAATTGGCAGAAGAATTCGAAAATGTTGAAGAAAATTTTATTGAAGAATCTGATGACGAATCTCCTATCCTAAATGAATCTTATACAATAGATGAAATAATTGATAATAAAAAAGACTTTGTAATAAATAACCCTTATGGACCTATCAACTTATATGGTCACGATGAAGACAATATTTTAATTAATATAGATCTTGCTTATAAAAAATCATATGAAAATAAAGTTAAAGACTTTTATAGCTATAAAAATACTAATAATAGCTTTGACCTTAGCTTCAAAAATAATATATCTTCCAATCATAAAAACTTTAAAATTAACTTGGATATTAGAATTCCTAAGAACTTGATAAATTCATTATTTGTGAAAAGTCTAAATGATGATATAAAAATTCATAATATAAATTCCAATGAATTAGAAGTTGAAAACATAAATGCCCTTATTGATATTAGTAATATCTCTAGTCATAAAATAGATATTAAATTATTAAATAGTTCTTATAAGCAAAGTAAAACTGCAACAAATGATTTAGCTATAAAGGCCTTAAACACAAACTTGGAACTTGATGAATTAAAGTCAGTTAATACAAAAATCACCAATCCTAACGGAAGTGTAGATATCAGTTCTATTAATTCAATGACTAAGACTTTATCTATTTCTGGTTTTAATTCCATGGTAAAAATTTCAAATATGGACCAAAGTCGTCCTATTATATTTGAGAACAAATCCATAAATTCACATAGTAAAATTGGTCCTAATCTAAATATTATTAAGAATTTTGATAGAGATAATTCGGACATTTTAATATTAAATATAAAGGCAAATAATGGTAAAATAGTAATTTGTTAACTAAATGTAATATTTGATGACAAGCTTTTCATAGCTTGTCTTTTTTTATTTGGCTATTTTTCAAGCTTTTAGAGGAGTTTAAATAATCAAAAATATGTATTTACAAAATTATTACTAATAGTTACAATTTGATTACAGAATTATTGACATTTCCTTTCAAAAACTCTAATATATAGGAAGTTAAGAAATTGGAGGAGATATATGTTTATTAAAAAGAACAAAACAATTATAACTACTTTTATAGCAGTTATAGCGTTTGTTTTCGCAAGTGGATTTGTTTTAGCTTCCATGCCAAAAACAATCACATTAAATATTAACAATGAAATTAAAGAAGTAAAAACTTCAAGTAAGACTGTTAGAGAAGCTTTATTAGAAGAAGGTTTAGACCTTGATAAATTAAAGGTTGAAAATAATTTAGATGATAAAGTTAGAAATGATTTAGAAATTATTGCAAATACTGAAAAAACAGTTAAGTTTACAAACAAGGGTACACTGACCCAAGTAAGCACTTATACAAATACTGTTGAAGACTTCCTAAAGGAACAAGGTATAGTTGCTGATAATCATGACTTAGTATCACCAAGTAAAACTTTCAAAATTATTGACGATTTGGCAGTTAAATATGATGATGTTGAAGTAGAAAAATATAACACAGAAGAAACTGTAGAATTTGAAGAAGAAAAAGAATATTCTTTCGATCTTGCCTATGGTGAAAGCCAAGTAAAAACAGAAGGTAAAGATGGTAAGCAATTAGTAAATAAAGAAAAGACTTCTATCAATGGAGAATTAGTTTCAGATAAAGAAGTTGATACTAAGATAATTGAAGAGCCAGTGAAACAAGTTACAGTTTACGGTTCAAAAGAAGTTGTAGAAAGATCAATTAACTTTGATACAGAAAAAAGAAACAATTCTTCTATGTATAAAGGTCAAACAAAAGTTATACAAAAAGGTTCAAATGGTCTTGTAAAAGAAATTTACGAAAACAAGGGTGAAGATAATAGAACACTTGTAAAAAAAGAAACTGTAAAAGATCCTGTAAAAAAGATAATTGAAGTTGGTACAAAAGCTAGACCTGTATCAAGCGGTCCTGCTAGTTCATCAGCTTTATATTCATTAAGACAATTCAAATTTAATGGTGTTGTAAGATGGGGTGGTTACAAATTTACATACTACTCACAATCAGTATTACCTGGTCGTGGATTAAGAATACCTGGTAGACACGTTAATGGTAATGGATATGTAGCTGATAGCAATGGATATATTGTTTTAGCAGCAGGATATGGAATACCAAAAGGAACAGTAATCAATACTCCATTTGGTGGTCAAGGAAAAGTTTACGACAGATGTGGAAACTGCTCACCAAATTGGTATGACGTATATGTTAAATAATTAAAATAATAAATTCCCTAGATCCAATATGGATTTAGGGAATTTTTATATACTTAAAATATATTTCTATTTGCTAATTTTTTACAGTCAATATTTCTTGCTTCACACCAGTCTTTAAGGTCAGATCCGACAATTATATCAGTCTTTCTTAATTCTTCAATATTTTTCGCACCTAATAAAGCCATAATTGACTTTAATTGATACTTCCATTCCTCTACTATTTGAATAGCCTCTTCTATGTCATACTTATCTACTAAATTTATAAACCTACCTGCCATAGCGACTGCAGATGCTCCCAATGATAAGGATTTAATGATATCCATTGAATTTCTAATACCAGCTGATGCTACTATTTGAACATCTGACAGATAATCTTGAGCTTCTAATAAGGAAGCTACTGTTGAATTTCCATAATTCAATAAGAAATCATACTTGTCTTTACTTCTCCTAGAGTTTTCTATTTGAGCAAAGTTGGTACCGCCAGTTCCAGATATGTCTATGGTCTTAGCTCCAATATCTATTAATTGTTTAATAGCCTTCTTAGACATACCAAATCCAACTTCTTTTACTATAACTGGCTTGCCTACTCCTTCGATTATTTCTTTAATATTATTAATCCAACCTCTGAAGTCTCTTTCCCCTTCAGGCATTACTATTTCTTGGGCAACATTGACATGGATTTGTATACCATCTGCTTCTATTATTTGAATAGCTTTCTTTGCATCTTCTAATTTTTTATCCGCCCCTAAATTTGCAAATATTTTACCTTGGGGATTTTCTTTCCTAGCTATTGTAAATGAATCTTCTAAACTTTCATCTTTTAAAGCTGCTGATAAAGATCCTACCCCCATAAAGGTATTAGTTTCTCTAGCTAATATGGCTAATTTTTGATTATATTTCTTTGTAAGTTCAGACCCTCCAGTCATACCATTTATATAAAAAGGATGGTCTAATTTTATACCTGCTATTTCAGTTGATAGGTCAACATCGTCTACATTGACTTCTGAAAAAACTTGGTGGACAAAAGAAAGTTTATCAAAATCTGAATATGTGTTTTCCTTATGATATTCTAAAGCTAATTTTAAGTGTTCATCTTTTCTATTCATTTTATTCCTCAAATATTTTTAAATCTAGGTTAATTATTCCTGCTTTTTCCCATTCTTCAAT
>NZ_CAMPYN010000015.1 GCF_946998255.1 uncultured Helcococcus sp.
TATATCTTTCATAAAGTTATTTATTTTTTACTTGACTTCATATAGTTAGTCTTAATTATCAATAATTAATTTTATCACTTTAATAAGCTAATATCAAAGAAAAGACTTGTTATGTTATAATTATATAAAAGATAAAGGAGTAATTATGAAAATAGCTATTATCGGTTGTGGAGTGACCGGATCCAATATTTTAAGACATATTTTAGACCATAAAAATTTTAGGTCTGAAGATAAAATTTACATATTTGAAAAAAGAGATATTTTAGGACCCGGTATCCCATATGAAAAAGATACCCCAGTTAAGATGCTGAATGTAGGTCCTAGACTCATGTCAATGGACAAAGAAACTGATGATGATTTGCAAGAATGGCTTGATAAAAATGTTGAAGAGCCTATAAATTTTGAAGGCTTAGTTTCTAGAGAAGACTATGGATTATATTTAAGAGACTTTTTCAAAAAATATTATGAATCAGAAAATGTGGAAATTATAAAAGAAGAAGTTTCAGATATTGAGCTTGTCGGTGAAAAATTCAAACTCAAAACTAAAGAATATTTAGATATAGAATTTGATACAGTTTTTCTAGCTCTTGGTCATCCAGACTACAATGACTTTTATGACCTAAAAGGAATAGATAATTATATCCACAATCCATACTTGATGGAAGAAAAATTATCAGGCCTAGACAAAGATGCAAAAATAGGTATCATAGGCGCCGGTGCTTCTTCAGTAGACGTCTTTAGATATCTTTCCCTAGTTGTAAAGCCAGAAAAGGCCTTTGAATTTTTTGTGATAAATAGTGAAATTACTAAGTTTCCATCCATTCCTCTTGAAGATAAGAGCAAATTCAAATTTTCTATATCCTATGATTGGATAAGAGAAAGTATAAATAAAAATACTGGATTTATAGCTTTAGAGGATGGCTTAAAGAAAGTTGATGGCGACTTGAAAGCAGCAGGAGTTGATATCCTAGAATCTTATGAAAAATATAAGGATATTGACACATATGAAGGCTACCAAAAATTGATTAATGAAAAACCTTATGACTTACAAGTCTTGCATTATTACTTCGGTCTCATTTCCAAGTATCACGCCCAAATATTTGGTCTTTTATCAAAACTTGACCAAGAAAAATATCTGAATGAATACCATAAGGTATTTGATATATTCTTCACCCTGGTACCTATGAAAACTAGCCAGTGGATTATAGATAGCATAAATGAAGGAAAAGTTATCTTTAACAAGGGATTGAAAGAAATTGAACATAAAGATGGTAAATTTGTAGTTACTGGTGAAGAGGTGAAGGAAGTTGATTACCTGATTAATACTACAGGATTTAACTTAGACCTAATGGAAAATGCTAAAGAGAATATTTTAATTAAAAATCTACTTAATAAAAAGATTATTTCAAGCCAAGATTCCGCTAAGGGAATCAATGTTAAATGGCCAGATTCAAGTATTTTATCTAACAAGTATGGTGAGATTAGAAACCTTATCTCTATAGGATTTTTCCAAAGTGGATTACACTACATGCCAAATGGAGCCTTGACTATGAGAGAGATAAGCAAGATTGCAGTAGATGAGTATATGGATGAAGTGTATTTGGGATTATGATATTGTTTCATTATTTAAGTTTTTGGAGTTCCGGGCTCTGGGGCTTAGGAGTTTCGGATCATATAGGTTCAAAATAAGTTTTAAAATTCAAAAGTTGATTTTGTACTTACAGATTTTTCGTTTTTGTAAGTATAGATTTCAAAAACCAATTTTAACACTTACGGATAATAATCTAAATAAGTTTTAAAATTCAAAAGTTGATTTTATACTTATAGATTTTTCGTTTTTGTAAGTATAGATTGAAAAAAGTGATTTTAAAACTTATCTGATATATTCACATCACCATTCCTAGAAACTATATACAATATAAACAAAGACCTCATACAGCGGCTAAACCCAGCTATATGAGGTCCATTTCATTTTAAATTTTATACTCTACCCTGTCTTAATAGGTAGTTATAAGCACCTAAAGATGCGGTAGCACCAGATCCTGCTGCTATTATGATTTGTTTGTAAACTACATCTGTACAGTCACCAGCAGCGTAAACTCCTTCTACCGAAGTCAAGCCTTGGTTATCAATGACTATTTCTCCACGCTTGTTTAATTCTAAGCTGGATCCTAACCATTCTGTATGTGGGACTAAGCCTACTTGGATAAAGCATCCTGCTATATCTATAGTAGTTTCTTCTCCGCTTTGCCTATCTTTAAATACTACTTGTTCTACTTTACCATCGCCTAACAAGGCTTGGGTATTTGCATTTAAATAAACTTTTACATTGTCTAATTCTTTCAACCTATCCTGCAATACTTGGTCAGCTGTTAGTCTATCGTCAAATTGAATCAAGTGAACTTCCTTAGCTATACCTGCTAGGTCTAGGGCAGATTCAACTCCTGAGTTTCCTCCACCTATAACAGCTACTGGTTTGTCTTTAAATAAAGGACCATCACAGTGAACACAATAAGCTACACCCTTGTTTTTAAATTCTGTTTCACCAGGTATACCTATTAGTCTCCAACCTGCGCCTGTAGCTATAACAATTGTCTTAGCCTTTAGTACATCTCCATTATCTAGGCTAACCTCTACTAGGTCGTCTTTCCTATCTATGCCTGTAGCTTTGTATCCTTCTAAAACTTCTACCGGATAAGATTCAACATGAGCCTTGGCTTCAGCCATAAACTTAGGACCTTCTGTTTCTTGAATTCCTAAAATATTATTTATTTCAAGTGTATCATTTACTTGACCACCAAATTTATCAGCTAAAAGTCCGGTACGTATACCCTTTCTAACTGAATAAATAGCTGCTGACATAGCTGCTGGTCCACCACCTATGACTAGGGTATCATAAACACCTTTGTCTGCTAGGGATTCTCTAGAATCTTCTCCTAAAATCATATCTAGGATTTCTTCTAAGCTACGTTTACCACCAAATAGTTCTTGGCCATCTAGGTAAACTGTAGGCACAGCCATGATTGATTTTTCTTCAACTAGACTTTGAAATGTTCCACCCTCAATCATAGTATTGGAAATCTTTGGATTTAGCACAGCCATTATATTTAAGGCTTGTACAACTTCAGGACAATTGTGACAGGTCAAGCTTACAAATGTTTCAAAATGTAAATCTTGCTCTATCTTTCCAATCTTATCAATTAGTTCTTGGTCAATCTTTGGTTGCCTTCCACCAACTTGTAAAAGAGCAAGCACGAATGATTCAAACTCATGTCCCATTGGTACACCAGCAAAAACTACTCCTGAAGGTCCATCTTCCCTATCTAATGAAAATGATGGACTAAGGTTTAAATCACCTTCTTCTAAGGTTAATTTGTCTGATAAAGAAACAACTTCTTCAAGAAACTCTTTCATTTCTTTTGAATCGTCGCTATCATCCAAGGAAACTCTCAAGGTTAACTTGTTCTCTAATAACTCTAAGTATTGGGCTAGTTGATTTTTTAAATCACTAGATAACATTATATTTTACCTACTAAGTCTAAACCTGGTGTCAATGCCTTACCTGTTTCTTTCCATTTTGCAGGGCAAGCTTCGCCTGGATTTTTTCTAACGAATTGAGCAGCTTTTACCTTGTCTACTAAAACAGAAGCATCTCTACCGATACCGTCAGCATTAATTTCTGCAGTTTGTACAACTCCATCTGGATCGATTAAGAATGTACCTCTTTGAGATAAACCTAATTCTTCATCTAAAACATCAAATGCTAATGATAATTTTTGACTTGGGTCAGCAAGCATTGTGTACTCAATTGAGCTTATAGCATCTGAGTGGTCATGCCATGCCTTGTGAGTAAAGTGAGTATCTGTTGATGCAGAATATACTTCTACTCCTAAGTCTTGTAAGGTCTTATATTGACCTTGTAAGTCTTCTAATTCTGTTGGGCATACAAATGAGAAGTCTGCTGGATAAAAGCATAAAATTGTCCATTTACCCATGAAATCTTCATTTGTCACCTTAACAAATTCTTCTTTTTTTGGATCATATCCGTCTACACTAAATTCTTGTATTTTTTTTCCTACTAATGACATATTTTCCTCCCTTTAAAAATATTGATACCCATATTTTGAAAAAGATATCTTATTTAAATTATATAGGATAGGTGAATTATATTCAATAAAAAAGAGACCAGAGAAAATCTGGTCTCAGGATTTCTATAATTAGTCCATCTTGTATTTTTTCTTGAATTTTTCAACTCTACCACCACGTTCAGCTGTTCTTTGCTTTCCTGTATAGAATGGATGGCAATTTGAACATACTTCTACTTTGATATCTTCCATTGTAGATGTAGTAGTAAAAGATGTACCACATGTTTGGCAAGTAACTTGCGCTTCATATGTCTTTGGATGTAAATCTTGTTTCATCTTTTCACCTCTTTCACTTAATTTCTCATTTAACTACTGAATTATAGCACATATATTTAATCTTTTCAAGGCAAAGATTAATATCCATCCGGATTTTTACTTTGCCAATTCCAAGCATCTACTGCTGCTTGGTCTATATCAAATTCAGCTTCCCAACCAAGCTCTTCTTTCGCCTTAGATGCATCACAATAAGCTTCATCTAAGTCACCCGGTCTTCTTGCTTGGATTTCATAAGGTATTTCCTTGCCTACGGCTTTTTCATAGGCATCTTTTACTTCTAAAACTGATGATCCCTTACCTGTACCTAGATTATAAACATTTATTCCTTCATCTTCTAATTTAGAAAGACCAGCTATATGACCTTTAGCAAGGTCTACTATATGGATATAGTCTCTGACTCCTGTACCATCCTTGGTATCATAATCATCTCCAAAAACACCAAGTTTTTCAAGTTTACCAATAGCAACTTGGGTAATGTAAGGAGTTAGGTTGTTTGGTATACCCTTAGGATCTTCCCCTATAAGGCCTGAAGGATGGGCTCCTACAGGATTGAAATATCTAAATATAACTATATGCCAGCTGGAATCTGATACATATAAGTCCTGTAAAATTTGCTCAATAAACCACTTCGACCATCCATAAGGATTGCTAGGTTTACCTACTTCATATGACTCTTTTAAAGGAACATTTGTGTTATCTCCATACACTGTTGCAGATGAGGAGAAAATAATCTTTTTAACGCCATTATCTCTCATAACCTCTAAAAGAATTGTTGTACCACCTATGTTGTTATCATAATACTCTATAGGCTTTCTCACAGATTCTCCAACAGCTTTTAAACCAGCTAAGTGAATCACTGATTCGATTTTTTCATTTTTAAATACCTTATCTAGCCCTTCTCTATCTCTTAAGTCACCCTTATAGAATTTAGGACTTTTGCCTGTAATTTCCTTGATTCGATCAAGTACCTTTTCTGAAGAATTAGATAAGTTATCATATATAACAACTTCTTTTTCTAAACTTAAAAGTTCAACCGCGATATGTGAACCTATGTAACCTGCGCCACCTGTTAATAGTATAGACATGATTGTGCTCCTTTTCTCTTATTCTAGGTAATTATACCACATCTTTAAAATTGAAAACAAGGATACATTGTGGTAATATTGTTTTGTTATAAAGGAGTATTTAATGGAAAATGAAAAATATACAGCCAAGGTAATGTGGACTGGTGGATTTGATTCCACTTTAAGAGTATTGCAACTATCTCAATATGATATCAACATACAACCATATTATGTTTACATAAAAAAAAGATTAACAAGAGATAAAGAAGTAAATACTGTAAAGAAACTTACAGAAATGATTAAAGATAGGCCTAGTACAAAAGCTAATATCCTACCTCTAATCATATTAGATGAAGATGATTTTAGACCTATTGATCAAGATATAATTGATGCCTACAAAAGATTAACAAAAACACAACATATATCTTTCCAAAATATTTTATTGTCACAAGTAACAAGGAATGTACCTCAACTAGAAATTAGTTTTCATACATTAAAAAATGTTGACGAAGGTTCTATTGTTGATAATATTGTGGGACAAAAAGGGCTTAGAGAACAGATTGATGAAACGGGTGAAATATACTACTTCATTACAGAAGAAACAGGTAAAGATGCCGCTACTGTTTTTGGAAATTATAAGTTTCCAAAAAGAATTATAGAAAAAACTAAAGAAGATGAGCTTGAAGAATACAAGGAAATGGAAGCTATGGATATAGCTAAAAATACCTGGTTTTGCCAAAATCCTGTAGGTGAAGAGCCTTGTGGATATTGTCTAGTATGTAGAAATACAATCCATGAACTTGGAACATGGAGACTAACTGAAGCTGGTAAAAAAAGATATAAACATTGGAGATATTATCTAATGAAGCATAAGATCAAAAAAGCTATAGACTTAATTTCAAAGGGCAGCCTTATAAAATACTTTAAAAATAAATATAGATAACAAAAAAAACTAATCTCACATAAAAATGTAAGATTAGTTTTTTATTTCATTATTTTATTTAAATCATCATAGTAACCACTAATAATTGAAACTATTATTATATCTGGTTCATATTCTTCTACATAATCCTCTATTGTTTTATCCTTTATTTTTCTAAAATCGAGTGATATAAATTTATTGGCATTCATCCAAAATATACTCTCCAACATATTTGAAGTAGAATCACCTATAAGCATGATATTTGGTAAGTCTTTCCTGTTAGTATCAATCAAAGTGAATTCAGAATCTCCTCCCATATAAGAAGCATAGTACTGAGTATTTTTAAATATTTCTTTTCCAAAGTCTTCCTTGTCCTGTCTAGTATATGGAATAGACTCCTTAGCTTGCAAATAAGGCATTTTAAAATCTTCTTTTATATAATTGAAAATTTTTCTAGTATGGGCACCTACAAGGTTATAATCACCATATAAGAGATTAGACTTATTTATTACATTATCTAGCTTTATTCCTTCATTAGATAATTTATCCAATATTATCTTATAAGCCTCCATCGCTGCATAAAAATTAGGATGGTGGTCGGTTTTAGTATAAAATTGTTCCCTATCTTTTCTAAGATAAGCATCCATATCAATGTTTTCTATACCAATTTCATCTAATCTATTAAAGAATAACTTTCTTGATTCTTGGTATTTTCCCTCATTATTAAAGGCAAAATAAGGATATTGGTCTGTAAAGATATGAGATTGATCTGGAAAGCCTACAACTATGAGCTTAACGTCTAATTTTGTGAGTTTATTATTTATTTTTTCCCAGTTTTCTAAATCTTCTTTGAGTTTTTCTTCATCTACCTTCCCTTCATCTTCTCTAAATCTAAAGAGTTTCGTCTTATCCTGACTAAAAATCACATCTGATATCTTATATTTACTAAATACCTTGATATCTAAATAATTTTGTGCAGATAAAATCTTATTTCTCAAAATTAAATTATCATTGATAGATTCTTCTAAGTTTGAAGTAAATTCACCATTTAGTAAATTTTCTTTATTTGGTTTTATAAGTTTAGTTTTATACCTATTTTCACTTTCTAAAAAAGATTCCTGTCCGGTCATTTTATAGATAGTTAGAATTGAAATAAGGATCAAGAAAAATACAAATCCATATACCTTTAAGTAATTAATTTTCTTCATTTCCCCTCCTAAAACCTAAAATAGATAAATGGGTTGTATGAATTTTGAGCTAAAGACATTACTACTAGTCCAAATAAAATTGCTAATATTACTGTGTGTAAAATTTCTGTAGTCGCATTCTTTTTAACCTTTTTGAATACAGGAAATATAAAAATTAAACCCAATATTATATTAAACTTATATTGATAGAAATAGTAAACTAATTGCTTATCTATTCCTCCATTAAAAGAATACATAACTTTAATATAATTAAATATTTGTTCCAAACTTTCTGATCTAAATATTATCCAACCAATTATTATCAATATTAGAGCATATAGGTGTCCAATGATTTTCGACTTATTTAGATAGTCTAATAAAAATATTTTTTCAAATATAAGTATTACTGCAAAATAAAGGCCCCACATGATAAAGTTCCATGCAGCTCCATGCCAAAATCCTGTTAATAACCAGACTATGAATATATTTAAAATTTGTCTTCCATATCCTTTTCTATTTCCACCCAAAGGTATGTATACATAATCTCTAAACCATGTAGATAAAGATATGTGCCATCTTCTCCAGAATTCTGTAATAGATTTTGAGATATATGGATAGTTAAAGTTTTCTAAAAAATCAAAACCAAAAAACTTTCCTAATCCAATAGCCATATCAGAATATCCAGAAAAATCATAATATATTTGCAAAGTATAAGCTATAGCTCCAAACCAAAGTAATGATGAATTAGTAGAACTAGCTGATTTTGCAAATATTTCGTTAGCCATAAGCGCAAATACATTTGCTAAAAGAACTTTCTTAGCTAAGCCCTGTATAAATCTGTTTATGCCGTATGAAAACTTTTCTATACTATGTTCTCTACTTACAATTTGATTAGCAACATCCTCATATCGAACTATAGGACCTGCAATCAATTGAGGAAACATGATTACATATAGAAATACAAACAAAGGATTTTTTTGAATTAATTTTGGATTTCTATAACAATCAATTACATAACTTAGAGCTTGAAAGGTATAAAAGGATATACCTATTGGCATAATTATTTTCTTATAGTTTATAGATGCATTAAATAATACATTTATATTATCTATAAAGAAATTCATATACTTAAAATAAAGCAAATTAGCTATATTTAAAAATATAGCTAAAACTAAAAATATTTTTTTATATTTATTATCCATCAGTAAACCTATTAAATAATTTATCCCTAATGAAATTAGTAATAAAACTATTAATTTAGGTTCACCATAAAAATAGAAAATCAAACTAAAAATTAATAAAATATAATTTCTTATGTTAGTTTGTTTCTCTCCTACTGAATAATAGGCTATTAAAACAGCCGGTAAAAATATAAATAAAAATACTAAACTACTAAATACCATTTTTTCTCCATGGCAAATTTATAATTTGCTAATTATGATTTTTTATTTCTGTAATTAAAAAATTCAGTTAAGAATTCATCTGAGACATCTCCAAATATAGGTCCATCTTCTGACTGGTTTTCTCCAGCTAGTCCGTTTAATTCAATAAAAACTGCTTCTAAATTTTTGTCAATAGCAAAATCCCAGCCAACCCATCTTAAATGCGGAACTCTTGGATGTATTTTTTTTACAGTTTCAATAACCTTGTCAAATCCTAAGATTTCAGGTTCGCCAATTTCTTTTCCTTCAGAATCTTTATTGAAAAATCTGTCACCTTTCATCATATAACCTTTTAACTTATTAGTCTTTATATCAATAGGTCTACAATCACCACCTTGAGAGTAATTATCTACTTCTGAACCTTTACTTCCTACTCTGACTATGGCTGATAAAATTTCGACCCTATCCTTCATCAATAAAGATAAGACTCTTATGGTATTTACACTAGATTCATTAAAATTATCCAGTTGAGGACTTTGTTCAATAATTTCTTGTATGATAAATTCTTCATTTTTCATACGTTTTTTTATTTCTTTAATTACTGATAAATAATCTTTGTCCAAATATAATTTTTTTATTCCATGGCCTTTTTCACCATCAATAGGTTTAATAATCAGCTGTTGATGATTTTTAAGAATAGATTCTAAATCAGAAAAGCTAATAAGATTATTATTAGCATCTAATAAAAAACCATTTATATACTTAACTACATCCTTTGCTTTTTTTATATCATTCATAATATATTCAAAATAAAATTTATTATTTATAGTATCCTGTATTATATAATTATTCATATATGGCATAATCTCATTTTGAAATAAATCCATTGGAATAATTTTAGGATCAAAACTTTGTAACCTATTCCCATAATATTGATACCAGTATTTTTTAGGTCTATAGGTATTATTAGAGATTTTATCCCAATAAGGCAAAACTTTTTCTTTAAACTCTTCTTCTGAACCCTGGTAATAATTGCCTTTTTTTATTTCATTTTTCACAAATCTTTTATATTTGTAGGCATTTGCCTTACATCTTAAATTATTTATAAGATTAAATGTCGATAAACGTAAATTTCTAAAATTCAAAACAATTCTCCTTGAAAATAATTAATAAATTATATAATACAATAATTATATGAAACTCTTATAAATTAGTCTTTATTCTTTATTATCATCCTATACAAAGATTTTATTTTATCTCTTTGAATTAGATAGATTAATGCAAAGAATATAAAGGCTGATATTAACATTACTAATATAAAGTTAAATAATTTAGATAATAAACTAAGATTATAAAAATCTATAAATTTATCAAATATAAATTTAGATATTAAAAGAACTATAGCTGATACTACAAAAATTTGTAAATATGTTCCTATTTTCTTCATGTACTCCAAAAATGTTATCTTAACTTTTTTATTAATTATAATAGATAATCTAATAAAGGTAATCCAGTTAGTGATAGTAGTTGCTAAAGCTAAACCCTTGTAATGATAGTTTTTAACGAAAATTACATTTAATATAAGATTCAGTACTAAAGTGATTATACCATCAATCATACTGGTCTTTGTATCATTAGTCGAATAAAAAATTTTACTATATACTAACTTTCCAGCCATTGGTAATAAACCTATAGAATACAACTTTAGCGCATTTGAAGTTCTATTTATTGAATCTATATCAAAAGCACCTCTTCCATAAAATATAGTTACTATTTCATGACTATAAAAAACTAAAACAAAAGATATAGGTATTACCACTAAACACATAAGCTCAAAAGTTTTTTCATAAGTATCTATAAATTTTTCATATTGTTTTTTATTATAGGAAGCAGCTAATAAAGGAAGTAGTATTAATCCTATCGGACTGATCAGTCCATCTAAAAAAATGGCATTTAACCTATAAGCATAATCTAATACTGTTATACTTCCATAGTCTAGAAATGAAGCTACTGATTTATCTACTATAGAATTTAAATCATTTATTATAACTCCTACCAATATTGGTACTAGCAATACAGCCGCCGATTTTAAATATTTTGCTTTTTTATCTAAAAACCAATAATACTTGTAACCAGTTTTTCTTAAAAATGGAATCTGAATTATCATCTGCATTGATATTCCGATGACTTGAGATACCATCAAGCCAGTAATTCCAAATTTTGTAGAAAAGAATAATAAATAAATGATTACTGGAATATTTTGAGCAAAAGGTAAAAGTCCAAAATCTACAAATACTCCCTCATGGTTTAAAAACCCTCTAAATATTCCTTGGGCAGAATAAAACATAAGGGCTGGTATCCCCATCCTAAACATAGTATTGGTTAATTTAAATTGTTCCCCTTCAAAACCAGATGATAATATACTAATAAATATGGGGCTTAGAAAGAACATACTTACTATTAATAAGAATGATACTAATAATGTAATATTTAATATGTTATTTACAATTTCAATTCTTTTATTCTTATCATCTTCCTTAGATATTGTCATGACTACTATGTTATTCATAGATGATGTAAGAAGTGAAGATAATATAAGCACACCGGTTAAAGCTATAATGAAGGCGTCGGTTTCCTTACTACTACCAAATTGCTTAGCTAGTAGAATTGACCTATAAAGACCGATACCTTTTCCTAAAAATCCTAATAAGGTAACCAGAACAAAAGATTTCATTGTCTTTTTCATATCTATTCCTTACTTGGGATATCTTCTCTTATCATATAATATCCAATTTTTTCCATATAACCTGTAACTGATTTCACTTTATCGCCATTTTTATAATACCAATGTAGGTCTAAGTATTCCGATGGTAATTCATATTTGCTTTTATCCACTATTGTGTGTGGTTTGTCAGATATAAACTTAGTTATAAAGACTCCATCTTTTATAATATTTTCTTTTATTTCAGGTTTATGACCTAGTAAAAAATCTAAGGACATTTGCACAAAATTTATATCTGTAGCATAGTTAATCAATTTCCACATATGACATCCATCATACCTAGGTGTGAATTCAATTAAGTTCACTTTATCCCCATCGATTTTCATTTGGAAATAAATATGACCATTTTCAAATCCCATCTTTTGGTTAACAGCTAAAACTAATTTTCTAATTTTTTCATCAAGTTCATCACTTACAATATTAGGCTTTATAATATGTGCCTTAATTATACCGCCAGGGTATTCTGTATAAGAAATTCTATCTGAAATTATATAATTAACTAAATCATTATCCACCATGAATGAATTTACAGAAATTTCATATCCGCCAGCATACTCTTCTATTATTAAAGTACCTGATTTAGAAAACTTGATACTCTTGTCAAATACAGTCTTTACATCGTCAAAATTTTCTACCCTATATACTCCTCTTTGGCCTGATCCATCAACAGGTTTTAAAAATGCTGGATAGATATCCCATGATTCGAGATCTTCCAATTTCTTAGCAGATTGGGATTTTAAATTTCCTTCTATGTCACCTAATTCTTTTCTCCATTTATATTTATCATTAAACTTTTCTAATGACTCACTGGAAAAGAAATTAGGTAAATTTAACTCTTCTGAAATTTCAGTGATAATTGGTAAGGCAGTTTCAAGTCCCATAGTAAAAATAAAGTCTATTTCGTTTTCAATTACATAGTTTTTAACCTTATCTTTATCCCTGATATCAATTTTTTCAAAATGATCTGTATGTTGTTTTATATCTTCAACTAAGTTTCCGCCTATTACATAAACTTCTAAATCTTTTTTCTTGGCTTCTATGGCTAAATCTACTTGTGATTGTCCACCACCTAATATCAGTATTTTACGCTTCATAGCTTCTCCATATCTTTTCAATACTAGTATCTAAATTTATTTTTGGATACCAGTTTAATTCTTCCTTTATTTTTTTTATACTTACCTTGTTAGTGCTATTATCTATATTTGTTGCTTTATCTATAGTTATTCGACTCTTAGATTTATAGTTTATAACTTTTCTAATTGAATCTATAATATCTTCAATAGTGTATTCATCCTCGGCGCCTATATTGTATACCTCATTGACCTTTAACTTATCTGCTTTTATTATTTCCGCAAAGACTTCACATGCATCTTCTACATGTAAAAATGAAAATTTTTTTCCACTATCTATTAAGTTCATATCTTCATCGTTTAAGTAATGATAAATAAATTTATTGATAAATCTCTGATCAAAATTTTCACCTATTATACTTGCTATTCTTAAGTTTAAATAATCTATATTGTATTTATTTGCAAAATCTTCAAAGTATTTCTCTGTATAGATTTTTGCTATACCATATAGGCTAAAAGGTTTTAATAAATCAGTTTCCTTAGCTTCTTTTATCCTGTTTTTGTCATATACCGATTGGCTAGATATATTTATAATAGTTTTCACGCCATATTCATATGATTTATCCAATAAGTCATAAGTAAAATCATATGAATCTAAAATTAAATCTATATCCGATTTTCTAGGAAAGGCTAGATTCAATAAATAATCAGCTTTGATGTCTTGATTATTTAAAAACTCTTCAAAAGCTAATATTCTTATATTACTTTCAAATTCTTTTAGCTTGTCTTTGTTTCTAACTACAGCAATGATATTAAAGTCTTTATTGTAAAGTCTAATAAAATTTTTACCTATATATCCACTTGCTCCAGAAATAATTACTGTCTTTTTCATCTGACTTTTTTAAAATTCCTTTCAGCATCAAAATCTTTTAAGTTTTTAGGTCTAGTAGTAACACTAGTATCGGCTCCAGATACTAGTTTTCTTATAGTTTTAAATAAAATTTTTAAATCTAGTAGAAAGCTAAGATTATCAACATAATATACATCATATCTAAACCTATCTTCCCAATTTAAATTAGATCTTCCATTAACTTGTGCAAGACCAGTAATGCCAGGCCTTACATCATGTCTTCTTAGTTCTTCAACAGTATAGTAGTGGTAATATCTAAGCACAAGAGGTCTTGGTCCAATAAAACTCATTTCCCCCTTGATAATATTAAGCAATTGAGGTAGCTCATCTATACTTAATTTTCTTATGATTTTACCCGCTTTAGTTATCCTGTCCTTATCTTTTCTTCTATTACCTTCACTATCAAAAGGTACCAGGTCCATAGTTCTTAATTTATATATTTTGAATTTTTTATTCTTATAGCCTATCCTCTCTTGAGTAAATACTACAGGGCCTGGTGAATCTATTTTTATAAATATAGCTCCAATTATAATAAATGGTAGGCCTAAAATTAATAGAACTACAGCCATAATAAAATCTAATAGTCTTTTAAAAAATATTTTATACATAACATCCCTTAATACTGTCTAAATAAATTTATAAATGCAGAGTTTTCTAAATAGTTTTTAAGTGTTTTTTCTCCATTTGATTTAACTTTAGTATTCTCATCCATATCCTTAAAACTTATAAAATTAAAATTAGATTTTTCTAATTCATTAACAACATTATAAAATCTATCTTTTAACTCTTCCTTATCTATGTTGAATTCTAAAAGAATCAAAGATTTGTTTTCTAAAGATTTATTTATTAATTCATTAGTATGATTCAATACTTCCTTATTTATTTTAATTAAATCTTCTTTACTAATACCTGTTTTTTTATTTTTATCGCTTTCTTTTTCTTTATTTAATCTTATATCTTCTTGGTTTATCAGCTCACTATCATCATAAACTTTTGTGTATTTAAGATTATATAAGTCTTGTTTATTAATTGATTTATAGAAATTTTCATCATCTTCTTCTAATATAAATTTTCTATACTCCATTAAACTGTATGTTATATGCGCATCATATGCAGAAAAAGGTGCTATAAAGGCGGGAATAGGATTTTTTATCGAATATTTTTCTCTAAATAAATCCTGTTTATTTATATCTTCAACTATTCCTTCATATCTTGTTCTTCTGTAACTAGTAGAAGACTTAGGATTGTCATTAACTTCTATATCTTTATTATCCATATAAATATTATTATTTATTTTATTTGCGTCAACAAAAACATTTGAAGCTATTCCTCTTTCTTCTAAGTATCTATATGCTTTTATTTTTTCTTCTTCATTTTCACCATTTAACATAATTAAAGCTGTTGCTTTATTTATATTATAAGTTTTGGTATCTTGATTTTTATAGCTGGTTGAAAAATAATATACGCTTGACCCAACGAATAAAAATCCTGAAATTATTAAAGCTGCTATTTTGTTTTTACTTATTTTTTTATAATCAAAAGAATAGATTATAATCAATCCTATTAAGGACCAAAAATATGATAAAAACCAGAAAGAATCTGATATAAGCAACTTTGTACTCATAGTTAAAAATATTATGATATTTAATGAATCTTTTAATTCTAATTTAATTAGTAGCTTTATAAGTAGATATAATAGGTATATAAATCCAATAAATCCAACAAGTCCAAAACTTGCCAGAGCTTCTATAACAATATTGTGGCTATATCCCCATTCATAGTATTTACCTACATAGTCTCTATCTCCAAATATTCCTTGTCCAAAAATTGGACTATCTTTAAATGCTTCAAGCCCTAATTGCCATATAGTAAACCTACCATTTGATTCTAGAAATTGACCATCTTTAATCATTTCTTTATTTCTTGATCCTTCTTCGCCTAAAATTTCTGAAAGATCCTTATCTTTTTCTTCCTCAGGTAATTCGCTTTTATGTTTCTCATATTCTATTTTATAATTTTCATTACTAATCTTTGTTATATAGGTTGGTAAACCGCTAAATAAAACTCCTATTGATATTGAAAAACTAATTAAGAAGGTTAATATAAGTTTATTGTAGTCTTTTCTTTCTAATTTATTAAATAAAAATATTAATATTATAAAGAAATAAGCTATAAATAAAACTATAACTCCTCTAGATCCCATCATCATAGTCATAGACATTAGAAAAATTGATATCCCGAGATACAGCTTATTCTTTTCATATATGAATAATGAAAAAAATATTACTGTAACAAAGGCAAGTTCAAATCCTAGGTCCATATTATAAAGTCTTACCAAAGCTTGTTCAGATGGAATTGAACCTATAAAATAATTAATCCAGCTTCCTACATAAATGAATAAGAATATTTGTATTAAATAATAAACTAAATTTATATAAGCTACTATTTTCAAATTTCTAAATATCTTATCCTTGTTTGATATTAGTAGCATTATCAAGAACCCTGATATTGATGTCCTAACATCAAATACATTTATAAAAAATCCAAAGGCCCTATCATTAAACCAAAAAGCTAATTTTGGATTTAATATATGACTTATATTAACCATAGTTAACATAAGTAAAAAGAAAATAAAGAATAAAATATAACCATGATTTTTCTTCTTAATGTTGTATGCTATAGCTCCTACATATAATACGCAATAGAAGGCCAAAGCTACTAATTGTCCTTTTCCCCCTAATACTAAAGTGAAAAGTTTACTCACTAATCTATTAGCAAAAAATAGCACAAAAACTAGGTCGATTATATTAAATTTTCTAGCTTCTTCTCTTAAATGTAATTCTTTCATAAATTTTCTCTTTATCCCCTATATTGAGGGAAAAATTCTTCCTTTTCTGTATTTGTTTGCTCTACTAAGTAATCATATACTTCTTGATTATATATTTTTTTACCAATATAGAAATCAAAAAAACCTTCTTTGGTAAATTTAGATTTAAACTTTAATAAACTATCATTTTCATCATTTGTAGTTCCACCACCATAGTGGATATAGTTTATACCATTTTCTTCACCCCACTTTAGGGTTAGGTATTTTAATATATAAGCTGGTGATAGGTGTAAGTAATTGTGGTCTGTTCCAGATAAGTGTGCATGTAGCATATCCTTATATCTAAAATATAGGCCACTAGCAATGCACTTTTCATCCATATAAATATTAATATTTATTAGATGGTTTTTCATATTTTTTATTAAAAACTCAAAGTATTCCCTATCAAAATAGTAATAATCTCTTGCATCATTCCTATCCATAGTGTCATAGTAAATTTCCATAAACTTATCTAAATCTGATGGGTTTTCTATAATTTCATATTCAATATCTTCTTTAAGAATTTTTCTAATTAATTTTCTAGTACTTTTACTAAACTCTTGGGTAAAAGCATCTTCCTTATCTTTTAAAACAGTCGCTACTGTCTTTCTCATATAAATATTGTCATATAATTTAGAAAAATCTTTTTGATTATCTAATAAGGGATGATATCTGACAAATTCTGAAACTATATTGTTATCTTTGCAATATTTAGCAAAGTGATCCATATAAGCTTTTAATAATTGGTCCTTGTCCTTTTCTAAACTTAGGATGATAGGACCACCATAACCATAGGGTGTCTGTATATCATAATAATCTTTATCTAAATCTACACCCTCTAAATCTATTTTTCTTTTCAAAAATACATTCAATATTTTTCCATTTTCATCTTCATATAAAAAAGATTCTGACTTTCCTTCTAGTAAGTATTCTGTAGATTTAGCGTATTCATCAGTATAATATATATCTGGTAACAATTCATTCATATTATCCTACAAACTCCTTAATAGCTTTTATAACAAGCTTTTGTTCATCTTCTGTCATCTTTATATCACTCGGAAGGCATAGGCCTCTTGCAAAAATATCTTCTGTTACGCTTGATTCCTCTGCAATTACATAGTCGTATTCTTGGAATACTGGTTGCAAGTGCATAGGCTTCCATATTCTTCTTGCTTCAATATTGCATGCATCTAAAAATTGTTTTAATTCTTCTGGATTTAAACCATTCTTGTAGGCTTCTTCATTTATAATCATTGCAGATAACCAGAATGAAGGAACTGAATCTTCTAAGTATGGATTCATACTGATTGGTAATCCATCAAAGTCTTTTTCATATGTTTTATAAATCTTAGTTTTCAAGTCTTTATGTTCTTCTAAGTGCAATAATTGTCCTCTACCAATACCTGCTAATACATTGGATAGTCTATAATTGTATCCGATTTCTGTGTGTTGGTACCATGGTGCTGGGTCTTTAGCTTGGGTAGCCCAAAACTTAGCCTTATCTGTTGCTTTTTTATCACTTGATAAGACCATTCCACCACTTGATGTTGTGATCAATTTATTTCCATTAAATGAAATTCCAGCATATTTACCAAAGGTACCAGTTTGTTTTCCTTTGTAAGTTGCAGATAGAGATTCTGCAGCATCTTCAATTAATTGAACATTATATTCTTCACACAATTCAAGTATTTCATCAAGTTTTGAAGGGATACCATATAAGTGTACAACCACTACAGCCTTCACCCTATCCTTATATTTATCTAAGGCTATACGTAGAGCTTCAGGGTCCATATTCCATGTTTCCCTATCTGAATCAATAAATACCGGTATAGCATTTTGATAAATGATTGGATTTACTGTTGCTGCGAAGGTAAGGTCTTGAACTAAAACAATGTCATCCTTTCCTATATCAGCTAATTTATAAGCTAAGTGCAAGGCTGCTGTACCTGAAGATACAGCCGATGTTCCTTCTATTCCTAAATATTCAGCCATTTCCTTTTCAAAAGCATCTACATTTGGTCCTACTGGAGCTATCCAGTTTGTATCAAATGCTTCTTCTACAAATTTTCTTTCATCACCGTGCATTGTAGGTATTGAAAGTGGTATTCTCTTTTCTAATCTTTGAAATTTCATTATTATAACCTCTCTATAATGGAGCTCCTATGACTATTTTGATTCTTTATATAATTCTTCAAATTTGTCTTTATTCATTTCCAAGTCTGAATCAGGACTATGGTAGGTAACAACTACTTTTGATAAGATATCCAATGATTCTTTGTATACATCTAGTTCAACTAAGTCACCTAAAGTAGACATTTCCTTAAAGAACTCGCCAAAATCAATATCCATAGGTTTTGCTATATGGATGATTTGATTATCAGTCTTTTGTAGTCCTTCCTCTGCCATTAATTTTTCTTCATATAATTTTTCACCAGGTCTCAAGCCTGTATAAACTATGTCTATATCAACATCCGGTTTTAGACCTGATAGTTTAATTAAGTTTCTAGCTAATGTATCTATTTTAACTGGCTCACCCATGTCTAGGACGAAGATTTCTCCACCCTTGGCATTGAATCCTGCTTCAATAACAAGGCCTACAGCTTCTGGTATTGTCATAAAATATCTGATTATGTCTTTATGGGTTACTGTAACTGGTCCACCCTCTGCTATTTGCTTTTTAAATAGTGGAATTACCGAACCATTTGAACCTAGAACATTCCCAAATCTCACAGCTACAAAGTTACTTGTAAAGTCCTTGTCATAAGGTCTAATCATGTTGTATTTTTCCGATTTGAATTTTGGTAATATTGAATCATCTTTAGTTTTTGAAATGTGATCCATAGCTTGGATTATCATTTCACACATTCTTTTTGTAGCACCCATGATATTGGTTGGGTTTACCGCCTTGTCTGTTGATATTAGTATAAACTTTTCTACCTTATATCTTAATGCTGCAAAGGCTGTATTGTAAGTACCGAACACATTGTTTTTTATAGCTTCTATTGGACTTACTTCCATAAGTGGTACATGCTTGTGAGCTGCTGCATGGTAAACTATTTGAGGTCTGTATTCAAAGAATACGTCATCTAACTTTTTAGGGTCCCTCACAGATCCTATCAAGGCTACAAGATCAAGATTTGGGTAAGTTCTTCTTAATTCTTGCTCTATAGCATATAAATTGTTTTCATATATATCAAATAGGATTAGTTTTTTAGGTTTATTTCTAGCAATTTGTCTTGAAAGCTCACTACCTATTGAGCCACCACCACCAGTAACAAGTATAATTTTACCTTGAATGTTGTCTAAGGTGTGCTGACTATTTATATTGATTTGTTTTCTTTCAAGTAAGTCTTCAATTTGTACATCTCTTATATTACTTACATTTACATTTTTATTATCTAGTAAACCTTCTATTGAAGGCAATGTTTTAAGTTTAGCACCTGATTCTTTACATACATCTATAATCTCTTTTATGTGAGACCTGCTAGCAGATGGTAGGGCCAAAATTATAGAATCTACATCCAGATTTTCAACAGTTTCGACTACTATATCTCGTCCTCCCAATATAGGGGTTGAAGAAATATATCTACCATGTTTATTTGCATTGTCATCTATAAATCCAACAACATCATATTTTATGTTTTTATAATTCTTTATATCGTTGTATATAAGTCTACCAGCTTCTCCTGCCCCATATATAAGGACTCTTTCCATATTTGGTCTTGCTTTTAGATTGTCTGTAATCATATTAAATAGCCTATAGGTAAACCTTACACCGGTTACCAATAAGAATTGTATGATTCCACCCATTATATAGTATGAAATTGGCATTCTTACAAAAGCAAAAAGTGATACTAAAATATAAAAGGCACTTGTTATAATAGTTGCTAACAGTCCCCTTAACAATTCTGTAACACTAGCAAATCTCCATAAAGTTTGGTACATCTTTAAAAGATTGAATACTATTAAAGAAAAAATAGTATAAAGCGGTATCATTCTTATAAAAGTAGTTAAAAATAGTTCAGGAATATAACTATAGGTAAAATCAAACCTTAAAAACAAAGCAAATAAATAGGCAATATTAATAGCTATGATATCAAAGATTACAAGGCCAATATTAATTAATTGCCAATGCTCTAATTTTCTTTTCATCTCTTCTCCTTCTTATTCTGACAAAGAGCTGGAGTAAACTCCAGCTTCATCCATCATTCTTATTATTTTCTAATTACCAAGTAAAGTTGCTTTAATTAATTCCTTGGATTCTTCTACAGACTCAAAAGAAAGCTGAATCATAGATAAATTAAATCCAGGCATAGCATATGAAGGAAGACCCATCACAGGTTCTCCTTGCAATTGGTATTGTTTTATATCCCAAGTAGGCATCTTGGCTATTTGGGTGTTAATCATTTCTGTAATTTTGTTTGTAGGTAAATTTGTATTAACATTTGACAACACTGTATCTAATAGAGAATTGTAACTTAAAAGTATTGATGGTGACATAGCCTTTTTCATCATAGCCTCTAAAACTAACATTTGGTGTCTACCTCTTGCAAAGTCTCCATCAACAAAAGCTTTTCTTTCTCTTACAAAGTTTAATGCTCTTTTACCAGATAGTTCGATTTGCCCCTTTGGATAATAATCGTCTGATATTGCTGTAAAAGCTTGGTCATTATAGACTGTTATACCACCGAGTATGTCAATAATTTCCTCAAAAGATGAGAAATTAACTTTAGCATAATAGTTGATATCTATGTCTAATAAATTCTCAACTGTAGAGACTAAAGTTTTTATTCCATAAGCTCCAGCATGGGTTAATTTATCTTTCCCAAGTCCAGTCATTTCAACATATGAATCTCTTGGCAAAGATGTGATTAATATCTTATGGGTCTTAGGGTTTATTGTAACCAATATATTTACATCAGACCTAGTGTTTTCATATAGACTAGTTCTAGTATCTGATCCTGTCACAAATATATTAAAGCTCTCGCCAGCTTCTACACCCTTTGATATATCATCAATATTTCTGTGCAATTTAAATGAATTATCTTTACTATTTACAGCTAAGACTTTATGCTTTTCTTCAAAATCATTGCTTTGTTCTATGATCATTGCAAGTTTTGATTTATTAAGTATCATATAATCAATCTTAGCAGACATAAGGTCTTTAGCTAAATCCAGGGTGTTTGTTCCTTCTTCAAACTTAACGCTATTATTGTTTTTAAGGATAGCATCTTCAATTATCTTAATTTCTCTTTCCTTGTCAGTCTTATCATAGTAAATCGTGTCTCCTCTTAACTCAGCTATAGAATTAACAGGATTGTCTTTTCTAGTAATAACCGAATATTCTAATATTTCTTTTTTTGAATCATTTAATCTTAGGTTGTATTTTGAATATGTATTTTGTATATAATAAGCACCAAAAACAAAAATTATAGTAAATATAGACAATATAAATGCTGAAAAATAAAATACTTTTGCATCTCTAGGCCTTTTAATAATAAGTATCCCTATCGCTAAATAAACCAGCAGAATCAAGGATATCAATCCAAATCTATGTAGGTTAGGCAATAGGCTATTTAAAGATAAAATAGCAATAAATACTCCCGCTGCTATTGTTGATATTAAGTATAGTAAATTTATAAAAAAGTTCTTTTTAGAAGTCATTTGTTTTCCTTATTAATTTTAATTTCATGTACTCTTATTCTACCACTTCGCCTACTACTTTACAAAATTTTTAATCGTAGAAAATCTTAAGATTTACTTATTATTTGAACTTATTAATAATTATCAAAATTTGCCTATTATTTTAGGATAGTGATATAATATACTAAAATTTAGGAGGAATTATGAGTTTTAAAGATAAATTAAATAAGTATGCTCAACTTGTTGTTGAAGTTGGGTCAAATGTACAAGAAGGAGATACAGTAAGTATCGCTGCTCCTGTTGAAAGTGCTGAATTTGCAAGAATGCTAGCAGAAAATTCATACAAAGCAGGTGCTCATGAGGTAATCATAAACTGGAGAGATGATGTAATCACCAGATTAGCCTATGAAAATCAACCTGTTGAAGTTTTAGAAGATATAGCTCAATACGCCTATGATAGAGCTGAGTACTATGCTAAAAAAGGTCAAAAATCTATATCAATTTCAGCAGCTGATCCAGAATTATTGAAAGGAATAGATGCTCAAAAAATACAAAGAGCTTCAAAGGCTATGTCAGAAAAATTCCAACCATTAAGGAAATACACTATGAACGACATAAATTCATGGACTGTAATTTCTGTTCCTACTCAAAAATGGGCAGAAAAAGTATTCCCAAATAGTGAAAATCCAGTTGAAGACTTGTGGGAAGCAATCTTTAAGACTGTAAGAGTTGACAAAGAAAACCCAATTAAAGAATGGGAAGACCACTTAAATACCTTAACCAAGAAATCTGACTGGTTGAATGAAATGAATTTTGAATTTTTAAGATATAAGTCATCAAATGGTACAGATTTAGAAATAAGATTACCAGAAGGACACATTTGGACAGCAGCTTCATCATTAAACTCAAAGGGTGAATCATTCGTACCAAATATGCCAACAGAAGAAGTATTTACCTTACCTCACAAGGATGGTGTAAATGGTGTTGTACGTTCTGCAAAACCATTAGTTTATGCTGGTAATGTAATTGATGAATTTTGGCTAAAATTTGAAGATGGTGCAGTTGTTGACTTTGACGCTAAAAAAGGAAAAGAAACTTTACAATCTCTATTCGATAAAGATGAAAGAGCAAGAAGACTTGGTGAAGTTGCCCTAGTTCCTTTTGATAGCCCAATTTCAAATTCAAATATCCTATTTTTCAATACTTTATTTGACGAAAACGCATCATGTCACCTAGCCTTAGGTAAAGCATATCCAACAACCATTAAGAATGGTGAAAATATGACAGATGAAGAACTTGCAGAACATGGTGTAAATGATTCTTACGCACACGAAGACTTCATGGTTGGTACTGAAGACCTTGATATCATCGGTGTAAAACATGACGGAAGCGAAGTTCAAGTATTTAAAAATGGTAACTGGGCTTAGGAGGAAAGATGAAATTACAAGATAAAATTAAACAATTAGCAGAATTAGCTGTAAAGATTGGTGTAAATGTATTACCAGGTGACACTGTAGAAGTTAATGTCCCTGTAGAAAGAGCTGACTTAGCAAGAGAACTTGCAGCTGAAGCTTACAAGGCTGGCGCCCACAAGGTAATAATAACTTGGTATGATGATTTCAAAAACTTGTTAGATTATACCTATTCACCAACCGAAGTGATGTCAGAAGTACACCAATTTGAATTTGATAAGAACGAAACTTTATTAAAATCTGGTGTAAAACAAATCTTTGTAAAAAGTACTGACCCAGAATTATTAAAATCAATTGATCCAGAAAAGATCCAAGCTGTTACCCAAGCTAGGTCAGAAAAATTACATTCATTAATGAAGTACAGAATGAATGATATTACATCATGGACAATCATTTCTGCTCCATCAGAAGGATGGGCTAAAAAAGTATTTCCAGATAGTGAAGATCCAGTTGCTGACTTATGGGAAGCAATTTTCGAAACTACAAGAGTGAATAAAGAAGATCCAGTTAAGTCATGGAATGACAATATCAACCTATTAGTTGAGAAAGCAAAATGGATGAATGAACAAAACTTCAGCCACTTGCACTACACAAATTCAAAAGGTACCGACTTAACAATCGGTTTACAAGAAGGCCACATTTGGAGGGCTGCATCCACACAAAATATCAAGGGTGAAGCATTCGTACCAAATATGCCAACTGAAGAAGTTTATACATTAGCAGACAAATATGATGTAAATGGTAGAGTTTACTCAGCTAAGCCACTAGCAAATGCTGGTAATGTTATAGATGATTTCTGGCTAGAATTCAAAGATGGTAAGGTAGTTGATTTTGACGCAAAAGTTGGAAAAGAAGCCTTGAAATCTTTATTAGACAGAGATGGAGACAATTCAAAGAGACTTGGTGAAGTTGCTTTAGTTCCTCATGATAGTCCAATTTCAAACTCAAATATTTTATTCTTCAATACTTTATTTGATGAAAATGCATCATGCCACTTGGCAGTAGGTGCTGCATATCCAACCACAATTGAAGGTGGAGAAAATATGTCAGAAGAAGAATTAGAAGAACACCATGTAAACCAATCTAAGGTACATGCTGACTTTATGGTTGGTACCAAAGATTTAGATATTGTTGGTATTAAGAGAGATGGAAGCAAGGTTCAAGTATTTAAGGACGGAAACTGGGCTTAGGATTTTGTAGTTTTGGGATTATCTCCCAGCACGCAAAGAGCACACAGATAAACAAATATATTAGAGAAAGTCACGAACGTGTTTCGTGGCTTTTTTGATTATAAAATATTAATATTGGTTAGGAAATTTTAGGAAAAATATTTGGCAATCATCTTTTCTACTAGCTTGTAATTTAATGGTTTACTACTGCTTTCAAAAGTTATTATAAAGTTTATTCCAGGTAGGTAGCCATTATCTAGATAAGCTTGGATTTTTCTATAGGTTTTGTCTCTGTATACTATATCATCCATCATCCCAAAATGTTCCCAATAGATTTCTTGATTTATTTTTGAATCAAAAATTGTGAAGTCTGGGTATACCCTGCCATAATTGTGTAAAAATAGTTCTTTTTCATACTTGAATGCTATCCCATTGTTTTTTAGTTTGCTGGCAATGATGTATTCTGACTTGGACCTGAATTCTTCTTTTGGTATTGTTAATGACCTATATCCCTCATTCAGCCATTCTTCAGTTATTTGTTTTTTAGTTTTTTTGATAGGCTTAACAATACCTTTTTTGATTGGATCTAGGTCATCGTATACGGCATCTATTAAGTCATCTTGGTAGAGTTTGTTTAGTCTTTTGATGATGGGAAGGAGTTTTTTGGCTTTTTTATAGACTTTGTTTTCATAGTTTGATTGGAAGTATGATTGGATGATAGATTGGTCGTCTTTGGTTAGGGTTTTTATGTATTTGTTATTTTTGTAAAGCTTAAAATATGTTTTCTTATTGGATCTATCTATTTTTATATGTCCATTAAATCTCAGCTTCGATTTTTCATCCATTTTTATTAGTATGTCTTTTAATTCTTTTTCTTGTCTTTTAAGTTCCTGCTTTATTGAATCCATGTAATGTTCCTTTCTCTATTCATAAATATAATTTTGATGGTGTCAGAGATTATTAATTTCCTTATAAAGAACTGCTTTCAGTACTTTAGTGTAATTATTTATCTATAAGTACAATATTCGTTAGACTTTAGTTCGATTTTTCTTCAATAAGTACAATATTTCTTGGACCTTATCGCAAATTTTCTCCAATAAGTACAATATTTCTTGGACTTCAGTATAATTTTTCTTCAATAAGTACAATATTTCTTGGACCTTATCGCAAATTTTCTCCAAT
>NZ_CAMPYN010000016.1 GCF_946998255.1 uncultured Helcococcus sp.
GTTTTTTCAATATTTTTTATATTATAGGCAAATAAAGGATCAAACAAGGATTCATCAATTACATTTTCTTTGTCAACAAATTTACCTTTTCTTCCTGCAAACTTATAAACACTTGATTCTCTCGCCTTTTCAGGATTGAAATTTTCTTCAGTTTCTTTGATCAATTTTTCATTGTTGACCATTATTCCATCAAGTTTCATATTAGCGAACAAATCTTTTTTCTCATCTAACAGTTCTGAAGTATCTTTTAGCATATAGTATTGGTCAGATAAGCTTTGGTAAAAAGCCCCCAGGGCTTTTGAATTTTTATCGGACTTAACTACCGACTGTAAATAAAGTAACAATTGAAGGTCTATACCATGATAGATCTTTGAAATATCAAATTCTTTGCTACCCGTCTTATAGTCAATTATCCTGTAATAATCATTTCCTTCTGATGAATACTTGTCGACCCTATCAATTTTACCTTCAATAAATACCTCTTCACCATCTACTTTGATCTCTATAGCCTTATATTTGCTGTCCCTACCATATTTTATTTCAAAATCTATATCTTTGATATTTGATTCTTTTAATTGGTTTTCAGTGAATTTTGCATAAACATCCGCATTTTGGCCCATTTGTCTAGCAAAAAACATATTTTTATAATCATAGGTCTTAAAGTCTTCCATGGAATCATTTAATACTTTTTCAAACAAAATTTTAGAATCAACTTCTTGCTTCTTATTTATTGTTTGGTCCAGGTATTCTTTCATAAATTCATGGATAAGATTACCAGTATCCATCCTTGAAAATTCGATATTGTCAAATTCTCTAGGTTTTAGTCCATACCTTATAAAGTGGTGGTATGGATTAGAGTTAAATGTCTCAAGTTGACTTACTGAAAACTTGTCTAAATTAAATATTTTATCTACCAAGTTAGGATCTAAATTATTCTTAGCCTTATCTTGTGAAGATATATTTATAGCATTTAGAATTGTATTGTATTCATCTTCATCACCTTCAAATTTTTTGTACAACAAGTCATAATAAATTTTTTCCTTTTCATTTACTAGGCTATTATTTTTTGTCTTTGCAAATACATAAGGTAGGTACGAATTCAACTTATTTTTAGAATAAATATAGTCTAAAGGACTTATTTTCCCTATTTTAATATTAGCATTATTAACAAGCACCCTTACAAAATTTAATATATAAGCCTGGTCCATGGCTTCATTTCCAGAATTAACTAGTGAATAAGAAAATACAATTTCTTCCTTGGCAGAATGCAATATTTCATAGAAGGATAATAAATCATTGGCACTGTTATTTTTTCTAGTATTTCTTATCTTTAAATCAAAGGCCTCTAAACTTAATTTTTCCTCTTCATTTAATATATCCACATCATCATTGGCAGGAGGATAGTAAACATTTGTCATACCTAAAACATAAATCTTTTTACACTTATTAAACCTAGACCTCTTTATATTACCTACCATTATTTGATCTTGTGATGGAGGCAAAATACCCACCTTAAAGTTGTCTATAGCCGAAAGAAGAATATCGGTATATCTGGAAAATGAAATTTCAGCCTCAGGCATTAGATACATATCATCTAAAAGCTCAATAAAGCTATTCCAGATCATTCTATTTTCTTCATTATCTTCTTCAGCTTGCTTTTCTTCGTAAGAGCTATAGGATGTTAGTAAAATCTCTTTTGTAAAAAACTTATATAGAAGTTCAGTATAGGCTTGGAAAGTTTTAGGCTTATCATCTTGGATTAAGTCAAAAATATTTTCCCCATCAACTTCAAGGATATCTTTAAATAAATCTTTTACTTCAGTAACTTTTTCTAAATTCTCCCTATCCTCTTCCTCGTATCTTTGACCAGGACTTATATTATAATATTTATCCTCTACAAGCATAGGTCCAAAAAAGTTTCTTCTTTCAACAAAGTTTTGGAAAAGGTCCATACTGTTCCTATCAACATTTAAGAATGATGATTTTAAAAATTGAATTAAATTTTGTGGACTTAAGTCATTTTTAAGTAGTTTAATGGCGGATTTTAAATATTTGACCATGGCATTATCCAATAGATTTCTGGTCTCATCTAAGAAATAAGGCAGGCCATTTACTTGAAATATTTTTTCTATCTTTGGAAAATATTCATTGGATTCTGTGACCAAAATAGCTATATCTTTGTAGTTTAATCCCTCATTGACCAAATCCTTTTTAATTGATATGGCTAGATTATCAACTTCATCTTCGGTGTTGTTTAATTTGTTGATATAAATATTGGATAATTTTTTATTAGCTTGTTCTGTATTATTATTTTCTTCTTCAGTAGTGTTATTTTCTTTTTTAGGATCTGGAAATTCATTTTTAATATTATTCAAGTCATACCTAAACATATTGGCAAGTAGAATTTCTACATCTGATTGGTCTTTTATAGGTGCAGGATTAATTATCTCAATATCTTCTATAGTTTCTCTAATTCCCCTATAAAAATTTAGGGATATATCAAAAACATCTGCATCTTTTACTAGCCTCTTGTCACCCAAAATTAGACGCTTGTCTAAGATTAAACTAACAAAAGAAAAATCAGAAATAGCGTTTATACTTTTAACCATTTCAAGTTCTTTGTTTGACATATCATGGAACCTATAAAAATAAAAAGCTGCATCTTTGAATGCATCCATTTGACTTATCTTTTCAATAGCTATTTGACTTTTATCCTTAGTAGAATATGAAGATTGGGCTAGTAATTTCCTATATTCAGATGATATTAAATTTATATCTTCCAACTTTTTCCCTAATTCACTATCATCACCCATTTTTTTAACTATTTCCCTAAGTCCAACTTCATCCAAGTTATTGTCTGCAAATTGGTCCATCAACCTTATCAAGAGTTCAATAAACTCTTTATCCTCTGTATTGTTTTGAAATACTTTAAGGTCGTTTTTATGGTCTAGAAGTATTGATTGCACCATCAAATATTTAGCCTGGTCTGATATAAAATTTAAACTTCTACCACCTGCTTGATGAATAATTTCATTAGCAAGCTTGGTAAAAGATTTAATTTTTAAATTAAAGGTTGAGTTTATTTGTAAGGCTTCAAAGGCTTCGATTTCTGTACCTAGGGTAAATTGTTCAGGTACTATCAAATAAACTATTTTATTATCATTTAATTTTTCTTTGATGGAATCATATAAATATCTTTTATTTTCTTCCACATATCTTGAAATTAAAAGTTGCATTTTATCCCCTTATGCTAAATATCCAGGTCAAAAGACCTGGATAAAGTTTTATAACATCATTTTTGCAGCGCCATACATTCCTGCATCATTTCCTAATTGAGCCAAGGAGAATTTAACATCCTTAGTAACTGGAAAGGCAAGTTTTCTATAAGCTTTTCTTACACCATCTAATAAAAATTCACCTGCATTAGAAACGCCACCACCTAAAACAAAGGCTTCTGGATCAACTACTGCTGCTATGATAGCTAAGCCTCTGGCTAAGTTTTCAAAATATTCCTCTACTACCTTAACGGCTATATCATCACCATCTTGGGCAGCTTGAAAGATTTCCCTAGCGTCAATATAGTCCAAATCTCTTAATGAAGATTCTTCTTCACTTTCAAATAGGTAATCTTGGGCTAATCTTTCTATACCTGTAGCTGAAGCAACCTGTTCTAGACATCTGCTTCCACCACATCCACAAGTCCATTCTAAAGGTTCTTCAAGAATTGGCATATGTCCTATTTCTCCACCAGATCCTGTAACACCTGCAAGGATTTTACCATCTAAAATAACACCACCACCAACTCCTGTACCAAGAGTTACCATTACTACGTTGTTGTATGCTTCTGCAGCACCCTTCCATACTTCACCTAGGGCTGCAACATTAGCATCATTTGCAACTTTTACAGGAAAATCTAATCTTTCGCTAATGTAATCTGCTACATTGACATTGTCTTTAAAACCTAAGTTAACTGCGGTCTTGATTATCTTTTCATTCAAGATAGGTCCTGGCATACCTAGGCCAATACCTGTTAAGTTTTCTTTAGTTAACTCGTGTTTTTCTATAATCTTTTTTAAATGATCTGTAAGATCAGGTAAAATATTTTCACCCTGGTTTTGTGTTCTAGTAGGAATGGTTGACTTATCAAGCAACTTACCCTTGTCATCAAAAAGTCCAAATTTCATTGATCTTCCGCCAACATCTACTCCAATTGTATATTTAGACATATTTTCCTCCCAAAATCTCTATATTTATTCTATTATACCAAATTTATCATAGTTTTTAAGAAATTTATTTGTAGACTTTTAATAAATAGTATAAACTAGTGAGGTATTGTTTTTTTCAATACAGAAAAGTGTTTATTCGGCACCCACTTAAAAAATCGGAGGTAAAAATGAAAAAGTTAAGTTTAGAAGATTTGTCTAGACAGGCAGTTATCGCTGCTTTATATGTTGTAGCAACCCTAAGTTTAGGTGATGTTGCATACGGTCCTATTCAATTTAGATATTCTGAAATTTTAAACTTACTAGCATTCTACAATCCTATCAATGCAATTGGGGTTACTCTAGGTGTATTTATATCCAATTTCTGGTCAACACTTGGTGCCGCTGACCTAATATTTGGTACCCTACATACGGCTATCGCCCTATACTTTGTTGGAAAATCAAAGAATTTATGGATGGCTTCAATATGGCCAACTGTATTTGCTTTTATCATAGGATTTGAATTGTCAGTAATAGCCCATATCCCAGGTGGATTCTTGCTACATACAGCAACAGTAATGGCTTCAGAATTTATCATCATGACTGTGATTGCAGTTCCAGTATTTAAGTTACTGCAAAAAAACGACGCATTCTTAAAGTCAATAGGATCTTATAGACACTATCTAGAAACAAATAAAAATCTTTAGGAATTATTTAACTGTCCAAAACTAAATTGCTAGTTTTGGGCAGTTTATTTTGCACAAAAAAATTGCCACGGTATCCCGCAGCAATTTTTCTAATTTCTTATTTTGTTGAGTTTTTAATTTTTAGCTTGTTAAAGAAAACATCGGCTATTTCCTTTGTTTGTTCTCCTAAAACTATTTGTAATTGGTGTCCAAATTCTACAACACCTCTTACGCCATAGATGTTTTTAAGAGCTTCTTTATTAGCTAAAGAATTGTCTATTAGATTTACTCTAAGTCTGGTTTCGCAAACTGACATTGATTCAATATTGCTAATTCCGCCTAGGTTTTCTAAAATAACAACTGACATATCGTTATTGCTCATATTAACCTCCAATTTTTTCTATCATAATTACTCTTTTGTTTATTTTCTATCGTTTAAGACTATTTCTAGTCTAAATGATAATACACAATAATTTTTTATATTTCAAATTTTTTTGTCAAAATTCAAATTATTTGTGCCTAATTATATTATTAATGTAAGAATTGGCATTTTCAGTGATTGATTCAATTTCTTCCTGGCCACATTGTCTAACAACTTTCCCTGGCGTACCCATGACCATTGAACCCTCTTCTATCACCTTGTTTCCTGTAACTAAGGCACCTGCACCGATTATTGTATTCTTCTTTATATGAGCCCCATCTAGGATAATTGCTCCCATACCTATCAAAACATTGTCTTCTATAGTTGCACCATGGATAATTGCAGAATGACCTATAGTAACATTCTTCCCTATAGATACTTCGGAATCTCTCGACAAATGGATTACTGCATTATCTTGAACATTTGAATTGTCCCCTATTACAATTTTATTTTTCAAGTCTCCTCGGATTACTGCATTGTACCAGACTGAAACATTTTCTCCAAGGACTACATTCCCCATGACCCTTGCCCCTTCTGCAATATAGGCTGAAGTAGGAATGCTTGGTCTTATGCCGTCTATTTCTTTGATTGTTATGGACTCATCTTCATCTAAAATTACAGTAAAACCTTCTTCTCTTAAGTCTATAAACAAGTCAATGATTAGTTTACCGTAGTCTCCTAGATTTTTTATAAAGTCTGAAGAATGTTTGATTTCTATATCTAAGGCATTCTTTTCACTCAATAAATCCCACAAGGCATCCAGATTTTCACCGTAAAAGTCTGGAAAATCAAATTTCTTTTTCATATCCTTGTGAAAGTCTTCCTTGCTTGTGTAGTCTCTACCGTCTAAAATTATTTTATTCATATAAAACCTCGAAATTTTTATAATGGTCGCCTGTAAAGTAAATGACCTGGCCTTGGTCTGTATAAACTAATCTTTCAGGCCCTCTAAAGCCTCCCTGGTAGTTTACATCTGCTTCAAAGTATTTTTTATCTGTTGGAAGCTTGCCTTCTCTATTTGAAAACCTATCACCCCCGATGACACCCTTGTCGGTTACATCCCATAGGTTTCCCTTTGATGCATCCCAACCAAGCTTTTTAGCTTCCGATTTTTTCAAATAATTTGCTGGTAATTTTTTATACTTGTGCAAGTACAGGGCTACCTGGTCCTTGCTGTAGTATTTACCATCTTCTACGACTTCAGCATTTTCTACAAGCTGCTCTTGGTCATCAGTATTGTTGTCTATCAAAAGATTTTTAGCAAATAGTACAGCAAAAATTAAGAATATTATTAGGTATAATTTAAAGTTCTTTGGATTTCTCACATTTCCTCCATTTCTTATCTAGACCATTATAACATAAATTTGACTATAACTGTCTTTAATAATATAATCATATATACAGATATGGGGGTATTCTGGTTTCGACAGGATATTGGAACATAGATAAGCATGTGGAAGGGCATACTTCCTAAAAATAGCAAATTAAATTTAAATGCAGAAGATAATAACTTCGCTTTAGCTGCTTAATTTAAGTCAGCTTGCCACTTGTTAGACCCCACGACTAGCAACTGGTATCATATTTAAGTGGGCAAACTAAGTCTAGTAAGCTTTGCCTAGACTAGGATTTTATGAAGCTACCATTTTATTTGTTTTGTTGGTTCACATATAAAATGGGAAAATTAAAAATCAACTAAACATGTAGAAAGTCTTTGGGAAGCTATTTTGGACAGGAGTTCGACTCTCCTTACCTCCACCAATAAATATGGGGATGTAGCTCATTTGGGAGAGTGCTTGAATGGCATTCAAGAGGTAGTCGGTTCGATCCCGATCATCTCCACCACTACAATAAAACGGCTTTATACAGGCCGTTTTATTGAATAAGTAAAAATGTAACTATAAGATATTTATATCTAAAGCGAAGGACTTATTGTACATATATTACTTAGGAGGGCTTATGGAATTATTATTAGAATTAGCCTCTACTGCAGCTTTTATTTGGGCATGTACACAGGCTCCAAAGATAATTAGCTATTGGACTGGAAAAGAAGAAAACGAATAAAATTAGTAAGTAAAGTAAAATCAGGTAGACTACCTGATTTTTTATTAGTAAATATAAAATATGCTATAATTTAGCCATGATAAATAAAATATTAAATAAAAACCTAGGAAGCCACAGCAGCGGATATTCCTTAGCCTTCCTAGCTAATAATCAAAATCAAATACACAATACTGGCAATCTTTCCTACAACTATCCAGGTCTTGTAAATGATGAGACCCTTTATGACATAGCCTCCCTATCAAAAACTTTTACAGCTATTCTTACTTTTATAGCTGTCCAAGATGGAATTTTTGACTTGGATACAGAGATCTGTGATATCGATCCAGCCTATAAAAATCTTGGTCATATAAAAATAAGCGATCTTTTAGCTCATAGGCAGGAAATCTGGACACCAAGACACTTAAAGGAAGCTAAATCCAAAGAGCAAATGATCGATCTTTTAAATGAGTCTTATGTCTATAGTCAAATACCACAATATAGTGATGTTCACTATATGCTTTTGGGAAGACTTTTAGAAGAGTCCTATAAAAAAGACTACCAAGACCTTGTATATGAAAAAATGAAAACCCCATATAATTTATCTTCTTTGACATACAGTCCAAGTAAAGAAAACTTAGCTGATACAAGATTTGAAGTATTTCCCGATAAAAGTATAAACCAAGATGAAAGGATTGGTCTGCCCCACGACCCAAAGTCAAGGCTTGCAATAGATTATGGTCTTATCCTAGGTCATGCCGGTATTTTTATAAATTCAAAAGACCTATTGAAATTTTTGCAAGCTATTATGGAAGAAAATATTATCAAGGGCGATTTTTTCAAATCACTCCTAGACCATGATGATATAAATGGCTTAAATAAGGAAAAATTAAAAGAGTCCAAAGATATAAAAATCCAAAGTCTATCCAAGCCCTATTGTCTAATGGGTGCTAGACTTAGAAACGAAATAGAGGAAGAAAATGAAATTCCAGATAAGTCAAGTGACAAGACTGTGTACTTTTCAGGCTACACAGGACCTGCATATCTGCTTGACTTTAAAAATAAAATAATCATTGTCCTCATGTCAAATCTCACCCACCACAACACATATATGAGACTTGAAAGAAAGAAAATAGCCAATGATATGATAAAGGAAGTTTATGGGTGTTTGATAGAAGAATAAAATTTAAAAGACAAAAGGTTTCGGATATTTCCGAAACCTTTTTTACTAGAAAGCAACCTTTGCGTGGCCTTTTAGATTTGTTTCTATAAATTCTTTTACCTTTTCTGAATTTATAGCCTTAATTAAAGCTCTTAATTCATCTGAATCTACATTTTCTTTTCTAGCAGCTAAAGTAATAGCAAAAGTTTGGTCTGCTTCTGGTTCTAAAATTAAACCATCTGTTTCAGGTTTTAAGCCTAAAGCATCGATATAGGTTGGGTAGTTAAAGGTTAAATCTGATTCTTTAAAAGCTTCATTTAAGTTTAATAGTCCCCATTCCTTGAAAACAAGATTTTTAGGGTTTTCACTTACATTACTTACTTCCAAGTTGTAACTTTCAGGATCATCTAATTTAATTAAACCTGAAGAGGCCAACATTCTTAAAGCTCTTGTCCTATTGGTTGGATCATTTGGTATAGCAACAACTGCTCCATCTTTTAATTCATCAAGACTCTTTACTGTGTTTGAATAAAATGCTACTAAAGCATTATATACTGGTGTTGCCTTGATTAAATCACCATCATTACCATCGTTAAATTGTTGCATGAATGGTTCGTGTTGGAAGAAGTTTGCATCTACTTCCCTATTTTGTAAAGCAACATTAGCTTGAACGTTGTCTGAAACCTTTACAATTTCTAGGTTGTAACCAGCTTCTTTCATATCATCTTTTATTAATTCCAAGATATCAGTCATTGGACTTGTGTGTGAAGCAACTTCAACTGTCTCTAATTCTCCACTCGCTTCTTTTACAGTTTCTTTGCTTGATTTAGGATTTTGGTCTGCTTTTGAACATCCCACTAAAAATATAGTCAACGCCATCAATACTGCTAAAACTTTCTTCATTTAAGACTCCTTATATTTATTTACTTTTTTAGCTATAAAATAACCAATTGATTGGATAATAAAAACATAAAGTACAAAAATTATTATGATTAAATACATCATTTGATAATTGTATTGTTGGTAGCCCTCTCTAAAGGCATAGTCACCCAGGCCTCCTGCACCTATTACCCCCATGACTGTCGAATATGACAGCAGAGAAATAATAGTTGATGTAAAGGATAGGATTAAATCATTAAGAATGGATGGAAGTAGAAAGTATCTGATAATCTGGTACCTGCTAGCTCCCATTGAAATGGCCCTATCCACTATATTGGCGTCAACACTCAAATAGGCCTGCTCCACAAATCTTGCATATATACTTATAGTTACCAGGCTAAGCGGGATGATGGATGATATGACTCCAAATGAAGTCCCCCAAATCGCCCTATTTACCGGTATCATTATAAATATAAATAGTAAGAATGGTATGGACCTGATTATATTTAATCCAATACTTAAAATTTGATAGAGGGTTCTATTTTTTAAGAGATAATCCTGGCTTAGGGCAAATAAAAGTGAACCTAGTGGGATAGATACTATAATAGAGATAAATATCGAAAGTCCCATCATTATATTGGTTTCAACGAAGGCCTGCCAAATCCCTTCCTTATTTTCTATTAATAAATTAATCATAGAAATACTCCACTACATGGTTGAAATAGTTATCTTCTTGCTTGTTGGTTGACTTATTTGGAATGATTTCCTTTTGAATCTGTCCCTTGTCTAAAAGAAGAATCCTGTCAGAGAAGTTCTTTAAGACATCTAGGTTGTGAGAAATGATGATAATAGAAATCTTTTTTTCTTCAACTATCTTAGCCAATAAATCAAATATTTCCTTTTCCGCACTAGCATCTAGAGCAGAGGAAATTTCATCACATAAAAGAACCTTAGGTTTCTGTATAAGCGCCATGGCTATGGCAAGTTTTTGCTTTTGTCCCCCACTTAAGTGTCTTACATATGATTTTTTAAGCCTAGATATTTGCATAAAATCTAAGATTTCATCTATTTCTTCTTCATCAACCCTGGTCTTATTTAGCTTATAGACTAGCTTCAAATGATATAGGACAGTCTTATTTTCTAAAAGATTTGCCGACTGAAATATATAGACAATCTTTTTTCTAGTCTGTCTCAAGTCTTCATCTGACATGGTCTCAAGTGGCTGACCCATATATTTTATGTTTCCACTATCTTGCTTCACAAGCTGGTTGGCCATCTTTAATATAGTCGACTTACCCGATCCGTTTTGTCCAATCAAGCCCAAAACTTCGCCTTCAGCAAGGTCAAAGTTTATACCATCAAGCTTAAAGTTGGAAGATTTGTATTCTTTTTTTACACCTTCAAATTCAAGTACCATTTTACATCCTTATGTTTTTCAATCTCTTTTTCATTATGACATAGAAAAAAAGATATATCTATGCTCAAGGTCACATTGCCTATTTCTAGGTACATAAAAAGCTGCCAAAGTGTATCTTTGACAGCTTAAATATTTATAATGTAAACATATTTACAGCTTCCATTTCTCCCATTATCAATACTGTATCTCCAGTTTTGAAATCTGTAGAGGGATCAGGGTTACCAATAAATTTTTGATCCCTATTTATACCTAATATGGTTAACCCATATTTATTTCTAACATCTAATTGTATTAAAGTCTTGCCTATCCACTTTTCTGGAACTATGATTTCTACAATTTCATAGTCCGAATCCAAATGAAGCATTTCAATCGCATTACCATAAACAAGGTTGTGGGCTAATTTTTTTCCAGATTCCTTTTCTGGAATAATAGCCTTTTCCACCCCTACCTTTGTAAGTATTTGTTGGTGAATTTCATCCCTAGCCTTGGCAATTATTTTTTTAGCACCTAATTCTTCACATAGGGCTGCAGTCATGACTGAAGTTTTGAAGTCTGTTACCCCGATGATTACTACGTCAACTTCTGTAACCCCAGCAGCCTTCAAAATATCTACCTGGGTTGAGTCACCTATAAGGGCAGATGTAAGATTATCTCCCAAGGCATTTACATTCTCTTCGTCTATATCAATGACTATCACTTCATTTCCTAATTCATATAGTCCTCTGGCTACAGATTTACCAAACCTGCCCAGACCTATTACTGTATATTGTTTCATACTTCTCCTAACCTATTAAAATATTTTCTTCTTGTAATTTATATGACTTGCTTGGATTTTTCCTACTCAAGGCAACTATGATTGACAAGGGACCTATCTTACCAAAAAGCATGGTAGCCATGATAACCAGTTTTGAAAATCCATGTAAGTTTGGTGTGATCCCTCTTGTAAGTCCAACTGTACCATAAGCTGAGATAACTTCATAAATGATATCAAGATTTGACATGTTCACTTCAACGAGTGATACCAAAAAGATTGCTGTCACTATCCAGGCCATGGATATAGTAAATATAGATGTGACCTCTGCACCTGTGTCTTTTGGTAGTCTTTTATTAAATATATTGAATTCTTTGTCTTGCTTTACATTAGATTTTGTAATGATAAACAAGGAAAGAAAACTTGTTGTTTTAAAACCACCCGCAGTACCTGCAGGAGATCCCCCTATAAACATTAGCAAGACCATAAGGACTGCGGAAGCATTCATATACAAGGCTTGAGGGCTTGTATAGAAACCTGCTGTCCTTAAAGTAGTTGATTGGAAGAATGCTACTAAAATCTTATTAAAGAAGCTATATTCTCCCAAGGTTTGTGGATTATTGTATTCAATAGCTATAAATAGCACTGTTGGGACTACTAGCAAAATTGTTGTTATTATCAAAACTAATTTTGTATGTAACTTATATTTTTTATAGTTAAATTTATTTTTCTTTAAGTCGCTGAATACTGGATATCCTAAACCTGCCAAAATGATTAAGAATGATACCACCAAGGATACATTCACATTTGTCGCATATGGTGCCAGGGAATCATTCCCGATTATATCAAAACCAGCATTACAGTAGGCTGATATAGAATGGAAGATTGAATAAGCAATCCCCTTTCCTAAACCAAATTCTGGTATAAAGCTAAAGGATAAAAATATTGCCCCTATTCCTTCTAGTAAGAATGTTGATACAAGTACAAATTTCACCATTCTTATGATCCCTGAAATAGACATAGCATTTCTTTCTTCTGAAAGATGGAGTCTATCAGATATGGTAAACCTTTTATTTAATAAAATTGATATAAAGGATGCTGCAGTCATTACCCCAAGTCCACCTAGTTGGATAAGTGTGATTATCACAATTTTACCAAAGGCCGACCAATGAACAGCTGATGTCAGGGTAACCAAACCAGTCACACAAGTTGCTGATACGGCCGTAAAGGCTGCATCTAGGGGTCTAGTAAAAACTCTGTCCTTGGATGAAATTGGTAAAATCAACAAAATAGTTCCCACAAGTATCACTGCCAGATACATAAAGAGAATCAACCTTGTTGGTCTTTTTTCTATATATTTTTTATAAAACTTTGTCTTTTTTAAATTCATATCTACTCCTAAGTATCTAGTATAACACTAAAAGTGGGAATTGGAAGAAAATTTTGCACGTTTATTTATTAATAAATTTCAAATAAATCAATTGCATAAAAAAGAACGATGACCTCTAGCCATCGCACTCTCTATCTTTTTAACTTTCCTATTTAATCATCTCTAAAACAATCTCAAAACCTTTTTCTTTTAGTGTTTCCACTAATTTATCTGAGTCTTTTCCGTATGCAATTATTACTGTCTTTCTATCTAATTGGTCAAGACTTTCATCAATTACTTTTTCAGAATTATCTAGTTTCTTATCAGCTTCTTTGTAGATAGCTTTAGAGTTCTCTACATATTGTAAAATCTCATTAGCAGTATCTTCACTTATCTTTTGAACTTTCGTAAGTGCTAGGGATTCTATCTTTTCAACAGAAGTTCTTATAGGTAGCGAAGATGTAGTTCCATCATATTCATATTCGTAGAATTTTCCTAATTCTAGATTAGTTCCTTCTGGAGTTTGAACTTGCATCAGCTGGTTATAAGTTTTTCCTTCAACAACTATTTCTTCTGAGAAGAAGCCATTCCCTAGATATACTCCTTGCGCTTTAGTCATGTCTTCTTCATTAGTTTCTTGTTGAGTCTCTTTTGCTGTTTCTTTATTATCATTAACTGTGTTATTTTTACAAGCTGTTAATAGCAGAGTAAGTGAAAATAGTATAACTAATTTTTTCTTCATTTCTACTCCTATAAATTTATTTTTTGTTTTATTATACAATATATTTGTTAAAATAAAAACATTTTTATATTTTTATTCAATATAGCATATCCAGAAATTGAATTTTTAAAATTTATAGACTAGATCATATGTGTTTATGTTATTTCAAAACCAAACAGCAGAACTAGTCATCCTTGTTATAGATTTTATTTTATTATAAACTATTAACAGGAGGAAGTAATAGTAATTATAAGCTAATAAGCCTTTTCAATTACTAGATGGTAAAGATCTTACCATGAAAAAAATTAAAAATATATATAGGAGAATAAAATGGGAAAATATGAAAGTTTAGCCAAAGACATAGTAGAAAATGTCGGCGGTAAAGAAAATATCAATGGTTTAACTCATTGTATTACAAGGTTAAGATTTAGATTAAAGGATGAATCTAAAGCAAATGATGAGTTTTTTAAGAATAACGATGAAATAGTTACTTTAATGAAATCTGGTGGTCAATACCAGGTTGTTATCGGAAACCATGTACCTAGAGTATATGAAGATGTAGTTGAAGTTGCTGGCTTAAGTGGATCTAGCGAAAGTTCCGAAGAGGAAAGCAAAGGATTATTTAATAAATTCATTGATTTAATGAGCTCAATCTTTCAACCAATATTGGGTACACTAGCTGCATCAGGTATTATAAAAGGATTAGTTGTATTACTTGGATTTTTAATACCAGGATTTACAGGCACAGGTACTCAATTAACACTAACAGCAATTGGTGATGCAATCTTTACCTTTATGCCATTTGTAGTGGCATATTCTGCAAGTAAGAAATTCAAACTAAACCCAGTTACAGGTATAGTAATGGCTGGCGCCTTAGTTTATCCAGCCTTACAAAAGTCTGCCTTAAGCGCTGGTGGAGAAGCTTTAGGACAATTACCACTTGTTGGAGAATACTATACTAAGTTTTTAGGTGTTCCTTTAGTTACTGAAAACTATGGTGGATCAGTTGTCCCTATAATTGCAATTATAGGATTTGGATCCTGGGTTGAAAGAAAAGCTAAAGACTTTGTACCAAATGTATTACAAGGATTCTTTGTTCCATTCTTTACCTTATTAATCACAATGGTTTTAGGTCATCTAATTATAGGACCTGTTATGGCTTTACTAACTAATGCTTTAAGATTAGCATTTGAATCATTAATAGGATTTAGCCCTATATTATTTGGATTAATCCTAGGTGGTGTATGGCAAATATTAGTAATATTCGGATTACACTGGGCAGTTATACCTATAGGTTTAATTGTATTCCAAACTCAAGGTTGGGATAGAATAATGGTTGCAAACTTTGCTCCATCTTTTGCTCAAACAGCTGCTGTTGTGGCAATGTATTTAAAACTCAAAAATCCTAAAAAGAAAGCTATAGCCGTACCAGCAATCATTTCAGGTATATTTGGTATAACAGAACCAGCAATATACGGATTCTCACTACCTGAAAAGAAACCTTTCGTATATTCATGTATTGGTGGTGCTATATCAGGTGCTTTATTCATGGCTATGGGAGGTACTAGATATAACTCTGGAGGATTAGGTATTTTTGCTATTCCTAACTATATCAGTCCAGAAGGAGAAGGATTACTAAGAGTTATGGTAGCAATGTTATCAGCAACTTTAATCGGTTTCATACTTACATTACTATTCTGGAAAGATGAATCAGAAAGTACAGAAGAAAGCAATGAAGTATCTAATGCAAAAACAATTACTGAAGAAAACAACAAAGAAGAAATAATCTATTCCCCATTAAAGGGTGAAGTTATAGAATTAAAAAATATAAATGATCAAGCATTTGCTTCAGGAGCTCTAGGTAAGGGTATTGCCATTGAGCCAACAGATGGAAAGGTTTCATCTCCTGTAAAAGGAACTGTAACCATGCTATTTAACACCAACCATGCTATAGGTATCACATCTGATTCAGGTGTAGAAATACTAATCCACATTGGTATGGACACAGTTAATTTAGATGGCCAAGGATTCAAGGCTCTAGTAAAAAATGGAGATAAAATTGAAGTAGGCCAAGATCTAATTGAAGTTGATTTAGAATTATTAAAAGAAAAAGGTTTTGAAACTGTAACACCTATAGTAGTTACAAATACTGATGATATGGTTGATGTCATTCCAGTAGCTAATAACAAAAAAACAATTGAAAGAAAAGAAGAACTTATAACTGTTTTAAACTAGGAGGTAAAATGTCTTTAAGAAAAGATTTTTTATGGGGAGGAGCAACTGCTGCTAACCAAGCTGAAGGTGGATATTTAGAAGGTGGAAGAGGCATAGCCAATGTTGACCTATTGCCTGCAGGTCCTGATAGATACGAAGTTACTACAGGTGACAAAAAAATGCTTGAATTTGATGATAACTATTTCTACCCTGCTAAAGAAGGTATAGACATGTATCACAGATTCAAAGAAGATATAGCTTTATTTGCTGAAATGGGCTTTAAAGTATATAGATTTAGTATAGCATGGAGTAGAATTTTCCCAAAAGGTGATGAAAAAGAACCTAATGAAGAAGGACTAAAATTTTACGATGAATTAATAGATGAATTGTTAAAATATGGTATAGAACCTCTAGTGACTATCTCACACTTCGATTGTCCTGTACACTTGATTAAAGAGTATGGTTCATGGCGAAATAAAAAGATGATTGTTTTCTTTGAAAACCTAGTAACAGTTTTATTTAACAGATATAAAGGCAAAGTTAAATACTGGCTAACATTCAACGAAATCAATATGCTACTTCACAGACCTTTTATGGGTGCAGGTATCGTTTTTGAAGAAGGAGAAAATAGAGACCAGGTTAAATACCAAGCAGCTCACAATGAGCTTGTAGCTTCTGCTTTAGCTACAAAAATCGGACACGAAGTTGATGAAAACAATATGATTGGTTGTATGCTTTTAGGTGGATCAACCTATCCATACACACCTAATCCTGATGATGTTTTTGAAGCATACTTAAATGATAGAAAAAACTATTTCTTTACAGATGTCCATGTTAGAGGTGAATACCCTAACTATGCTATAAAGGAAATGGAAAGATTAGGAATAGAGATAGAAACCACAGAAGAAGAAATGAAGTTATTAAAAGACCATACAGTAGACTTTGTTTCCTTCTCATACTATTCTACAAGGGTTGCAAGTACAGACCCTGAAGTATTGAAAAATACTACTTCATCAAATGACATCTCTTCAATTAAAAATCCTTATCTAAAAGCATCTGATTGGGGTTGGCAAGTTGATCCAAAGGGATTGAGATATACATTAAATCAAATATATGATAGGTATCAAAAACCTTTATTCATTGTTGAAAATGGATATGGTGCCAAGGATGAATTGGTCAATGGTACTGTTGAAGACGATTATAGGATTGACTATTTAAGAGACCATATCAAGGCTCTGAAAGATGCAGTTGAATTAGATGGTGTTGATTTACTCGGCTATACTACCTGGGGACCAATTGATTTAGTTTCAGCTGGTACAGGTCAAATGTCTAAGAGATATGGATTCATCTATGTAGATAGAGATGATGAAGGTAATGGAGATTTAAGAAGATACAAGAAAAAATCATTTGATTGGTATAAAAAAGTAATAGAATCTAATGGTGAAGTTTTATAAACTTTAAAATAAAAAATAACTGTTTATAAGTGTTTAGCTTATAGGCAGTTATTTTTGTTTATAGAGTATCATTCCTCTATCTTCCTGTATTAAGTAAATATCTTTCCCTAGTAAATTTAGTGAAATTAAAATCAGTTGTTTTATCTATTAATTTTGCTTTTTGATTTTCAAAAGTTTTGTAATGTACAAATCCTAATTTTTCTTGGACTCTTTTAGACTTTTCATTTCCTGCAAAATAATTGGCCCAGATTACATTCATTCCTAATTCTTCAAAGGCATACTGGATAAGTCTTTCTCCAGCTTCAGTTGCGAATCCATTCCCCCAATATTTTTCTCCTATCCAAAATCCTATCTCACATTCGTCTTTTATATTTTCATCAAACATTTCGCTTTTCATTTTAAGTTCTATTGAACCAATAGCTATATTATCTTCTTTTTTGCATATAGCGTAGCATTCTGATCCAGTAAATATGTTTTCTATAATATATAGACTTTCCTTAACACTTTTGTGAGGTGGAAATCCAGCTATTAGAGCTACTTTTGGATTCTTTGCATTTTCGTATAGGCTTTGGGCGTCTGCTTTTTCCCAGGGTCTTAGGATTAGTCTTTTTGTTTCTAGTATCATAGTTTTACCTCTATTATAAACGTATTTTAACTACCCAGCTATCTTTTATCTTCATCTCTGAAAACAGCTAGCTTCTTACCATTTTTATCTTTCCATTCTACCCAACCGTTATTAGATCTACCAATTACAAGTAATCCAGCAGTCGATGGAGAACCACAAACTACATCTTCTATTAAAATATCATTCTCTATTCTTGCTTTTTTTCTTATTTCCGGAAGATAACCATCTTTAGTTGGAGCACATTTACTTCCTTTTAAGACCTTAATTATACCATCTTCAACTATGGCTTCACCTTTAACTCTACCGAATCCTTTGACGTTTCTATTTAAATAATATCTACCATTAGGAATAAATTTCAGATCAGATTTTGACTCTAATTCTTTTGAAGAATCATCAAAGATTTCTTCTTTTGTCTTTTCTTTAGGATAGATAATAGTTCCTTCAAATGATGAAAGTAAGCTAACAACTAAATCTTCATCTAAAGCATATAATTCAGTGTTTGAAACCTTGCTTTTTATAAAAATTTCATCAATTAACTTTTCCTTTTCATCATAATCCTCAACTTCTATAGCAAACCTACGAGTCAAGCCTGTAACATTAGAATATCCATTTTTTTCTAAATGATACATCCTTGATTCATAGTTATTGCTACCGGTTTTCCCTATCTTTAGAAGACCAGGAACTACAGTCGTCATTACATAAATTATACCTTTGGACATTTTTACCTCGTTTTTATTATTTCTTTTTAAAAATCATTCTATACATTTTAAAACGTAGAAAATAGTTATTTAATAATTCCAATAAATCTAATATTTTCTTCTAATTTTCTAGTATTAAGATTAAACTCCAAAATTTTTTCAAATATATTTTTTAACTCATCCGCAATAAAAAAAGGAATATTGTTTTCAGTGTTATTTTTCATTTGATCAGTAATTTTAGTAAATACTATATTTATGACTTCTGAATTAGATCTAGTCACTTCAACTTTAAACAGTAAGGAAGATAAAATATTATTATCTATTATAAAATCTTTATCTAAATTATTAATAATATCATCAATTGAATTTATTTCTTCTGGAAAATTTATTAAAAACTTTAGTATCAAATTTTTTTCATAGTCAGTAGTTTTTATCGGATAATTTTTTGTACGATTTATTAAAAAATCTAAAATCCAATTATTGAATAATCTTCTTTTTCCCTCCTTATCAAGCAATTTCACATAATAAGATAATCTTGAATAAAATATCCCTATATTTTCTTTTGGTACGTCATCGTGAAATATATTGGGTATATAATCTTTAATAGGATTGTCTGAATAATTTATAATTAGAGATACATAACTTTCAATCATATTTTTTCTTAAATCATTATTAAAAATTTCAATATCTCTAATAGCCTTATGAAACTTATTTTCCATAGCTTCAGCAAGCTCAGGATATAAATATGATTGATATAAGAAGCCATACCAAATTATATTTAACAACTCTTTATCAGAAGTGTTAAATTTACTTAGTATATGTTTTCTACTCCAATCTTTATCAAGACTATACAGTAAAGAAGCATTTCCGATGATTACAACATTAGTAAAAGCATAATCATTATCTTCCATTATTTCACATAAAAAATCTTTAAATTTTTTATCTAAAATCTTTTTTTCATTATCCTGTACTGATAAAGAAATTAACTTTATAACAGAATAGGCTATACATCCTTTAGACGTATTTAAAGCTTTTGATAAGTAATTTCCACCTTCCATAGATATATCAATATTTTCTGAATATCTCCATAGAGTTTTTAATTTATTAAATAGATAATCTAACACAATACAATCTATTTTTTTACATGCATTTATTATAGAAAAAAAACTAAACGAAAACTCAAAACAAAATCTATCAATTAAAGGAAGAATGAAAATATCATCCAAAATATTTATTAATTCTTTATTCGATACTTCTAGTTTATGCAAAGAATTTATAACACTTTTCCAAATATCATTTTGCATCTCATTATTTATTAACAATAAAGATATTAATCTATTTCTAAACTCTAAATTTTTTATACATATATTTTCTATAGTTTTAATTAATGTAAATCTTTCTGCATTTTCAAATCCATCCCCTGAATATATTAAAAATTCATCAAACAATTCTTCAATATTATTAATTATTTCTTTTTCAGTATATGGTAAGGGGGCATCTCCCCATATTGTAATAGATTCTCCAACTATTAATTCCGGATTTTCTCTAGGCTTAAAATAAGGATATTTATTTAATATCATTTTAATATATTTCTTTATATCTTGATTATCTTTATCACACTTTTCTAACCAGATTAATAAATTATATTTTTGATAATAATAAGTTTTATCACTAAATTTTTCATTAAGTTTTTCTTCATGCATTAAATCGTCTAAAAAAACTTTTTTCTCATTATTATTTAAATCCGGAAAAATATTTTTATATAAATAAAATAATTCTTCTTTATAATCTAAATCAACTATTTTTATTCTATTATTTTTCAATATTTGTAGCTTCTCACTTTTAGGTATCTCAGAAGATTTTTCAAGTAATAATAACGCAGATTTAGTTAATATTTTTATATTTGAAGAAATATAGTTTTTAATCCAATAATTCTTATTTTCTTTATTTAATCCTAAAAGCAATTTTTTCATAATAAACATGAAGGAATCTTTAGAACTAATATAATCATCCTCATTTTTATAAAATGATGAAAAAATAAAATCATCTATATTTATACCAATACTTTTAAATTTTTCCAAAGAATGCAATTCCATTGCTATTGCATTTAATATTTTTAGATTGTATTTATTACTGAATGTTTTATATTTATTCCATATTAAAGGAAGATTATATTCGTCAAAAATAAAATCTATTGAAATCATATCTTGATATTTAATTTTTATTTTAAACTTTAATATTGCCGATAATATTTCGCCAGCTACGTATTCTAATTCTAAGCTATATTTACAGCATAAATCTAATAATCCTATTAATGAATAGTAATTCAATTTTGTAAAATCTATTAGATTTATTAAAATTTTAATTTTTTCTATATCAATTTCTCTATTAAAAATAGTCCTAAGTATTTGATATTGCATATTAATGTTTAAACAAAATTTTTTTTCTTGATAAAACTTAATGAATAAGTTAGTGTCAGTAATTAGTATATTATTACATAACCATTCCGTCTTTTTAAGTGAAATGTCATTAAGTTTTCCCTCAGTAAAAATCTCATCCAGTAAACCCTCATTAAAAAGATATGAAGCCCACTCACTGCCATTTATTCTTTCAAAAAAATAGTTAGTATAATGAATATTATTAAGTATCTCCATTATCTCAAATCTAAATTCTTCATCTAAATTAATTGGATTTTTTTCAGTGATATCATTTATTCTTATAATCCATTTATTTCCATCTCTTAATACTAAGCTAGATAGCCTAGATATTGATTTATACAATTGTTCATAATTATCTTTTTTATATAATGTGGGAGTCATACCTAAATGTTTATAATCATCTATCATATCTTCAGTTGAAAAAATATATCTCTTTGAACCTGATAAATCAGGTAATGATCTAGTGAAATATTTCATTACAATATCGTTATAACTATATCCTACAAAAAGTATAACGTAATCTGATTCAAATAATTCTTTTAAAAATTTAGAAACATTTCCATCAAGCATATAGCTTTTGCCAAAATCAGAATCTGTTAATATTATATTTTTAGGTTCATTAACGATTCCATGTAAATGCACTATCCCATTAAAATCATTACCATATGGAAATGCTGGATTTGAGAATATTTTAAATTCTCTTTTATTTTTCTCTAGTATCTGTTCAAACATTACATCATAATTTGTTGTTACTATTCTTAAATTTTTATCTAAGAAACATTTAGTTAATATTTTATGATATTTATTAGATTTTAAATCTTTTTTATTTAAAATATCGCACACATCAGCGTGTACATCATGCCCTAAATTTTTTACTTTACCAAGATATTGATCATCTGGGACACCTTCGTTTTTTGGTGTATTTATTAATTCTGAGATTTCATCAGTTAGTTTGTTAAAACTTGGTAATTTTGTTGGTTCTCCCATAGACACTCCAGCACCAGCAAATATTACAAGTTTATTATTTTTCATCGCATCTACCAAAGATTCTGGATAATCAATACCATTTATTAGCATTAGGTCACTCCTCAATGTTCAGAATATATTATCTTCTTACAACTTTTATTATCTATATATGAAATAATATTCAATAAGCTTTTATAGCGTCAACTTCATGATAAAATGCATCGTCAATTTAAGTTATATTGAAAAGCTATTAAAACTTATTATTTTCTCTTATTTTATTATAATATATATATTATTATCTTATCCAATTTTTATGTTTTTTTATAATGCTTGTTCTAATATAACTAATTCAACAAAAAAAAAAGATAATCGATTTTAAATCAATCATCTTTTTTATATCCATATTTATTTTTTTTAATTTCTTTACGTATTTATTAATTATGAATAACTTAACATTAATTTAAGGCTTGAAATCTATATAAAATTATTTACTTAAAATATCTTTCAATGCTCCATCACTAAAAATCATGTGAAGATTTAATATATTATCGATTTCCTCCATAGCTTCAGTAATTGGGTTTATAGCTGTTTTCCAGCCTTGACCATCTGTTACCCATATAAAACTTATATTTTTATCTTCACTTATTAGTCTATTAAGATTCATAAATTCACCACAAACCGATTTTAATTTACTACCTCCGCCATTGTAGTAATTTGTTTCAATTAAAAATAATCTATCTGTAGTTTTAGTATATATAGCCAAATCAAAACTTCTATTAGCTTTATCAGTTGGGACATTTTTCCCCCATTTAGATAAAATTTGTGATGCTTTTGCTTGAGGCATATAATCTAAATTGTACTCCTCTGCAATGCTTGAAACGTAATCTTCAACAATTGTTTCCATATTAGTTCCACTTCTATTTTTTCTTCCATTACTATCTAAGCCAGCTTCAACACCATATACATAATCTACAAGTGATTTATTCGCATGATTTTTAATAAAATCTAATAATCCTATACTTTCACAAAAATCTACATATGAATCTATATTATCTTTATCTATATTCTTAAAGTTAAGATTTTTATATGTCATAACAAATTCATTTAGATCTAAAATTACAAGCTCTTTATTTCTTTCAGCAATTAAAGAAGGAATTGCTTTTATAAGATCTGGTTGTTTTCTAAAAAGCATTCTTGTCTCATTAACAATATCCTTTTTTCCAACTAAGTAATTTAAAGTATTTAGTTCTAATTCAAACTCATTTGTATTTCTTACTACTTTTTCCCAATTAATAAAATAATTAGGTGTTTTATTTGACATAGACAAAGTGTTAATAAAGTATTCTAATTTATTACTATAATTCATATTTTACTCCTAAACTATTTATTCGTCTTTTTGCAATTTCTAAATATTCTTCACATTCTTCTATTCCTATAAATTGTCTATTTAATTTTTTGGATACAACTCCTGTAGTTCCTGACCCTAAAAAAGGATCTAATATTAAATCCCCTTCTTTAGTAGAAGCTTCAATTATTCTATGTAATAAATACTCAGGTTTCTGCGTAGGATGTTTTCCGTATATCTTTTCAATTTGTGGAGTCAAAGCCCCTTCCCAAACATCTTTCATTTGTTTACCACCATTATATTTTTTCATTAGTTCATAATTATAATAATGACGAGCTTTTTTATCATTTTTTCTAGCCCATAGAACAGTTTCCGTAGAATGCGTAAAATATCTAC
>NZ_CAMPYN010000017.1 GCF_946998255.1 uncultured Helcococcus sp.
AACAGAAAACACGAAATTTTTTAAAAAATTTTGTGAAAATTATTAGGTAGTTTAGGAGAATTATCTTATTTTGGGCCTAGACATAGTTCAGATTTTAAGCTTCGTCTCCTTCTGAACTAGTTTTGGACCTAGGAATAGTTCAGATTTTGAACCTCACCTTATCCTGAATTATTTTTGAGCATAGCAATAGTTCAGATTTTGAACCTCGCCTTTTCCTGAACTAGTTTTGGGCCTAGACATAGTTCAGATTTTGAACCTCGCCTTTTCCTGAACTAGTTTTGGGCCTTGACATAATTCAGATTTTAAACTTCGTTTTTTCCTGAACTAGTTTTGAGCCCTGACATAGTTCAGATTTTAAACTTCGTTTTTTCCTGAACTAGTTTTGAGCCTTGACATAGTTCAAATTTTAGACTTCGTCTTCTCCTGAACTAGTTTTAGGTTAAAGTAAATACACATCAGCTAAGGACCTATTCTTTCTCCAAAAACATTAGAAATAAATTGTTATTAAATTTCACATCTCATTCTAAAAATGCTCCCTACTCGGTCACATTTTTCTTCATTCGATGATGATGGGCCAGACATCGACTCGCACTCCACTTCGTTTGTGCTTGTCGTGTCATGACGTAAAATTGTGACCCGTCACAATTTTACTCCCATTCAATTATAGTATGGATAATTTTTAGATTTAATTATATAATTAAAACAAAAAATAGTAGTTTTAAGCTGTGGTAAATGAAGGGGGAACCTTATGAAAAAGAAGCTAGGTATTGGTGTAGGAATATTTTTAATAATACTTATAATTGCAGGATTTATAACAAACTATATAGATAGTGGTAGAGTTACTACAGGACATGAGCCAAAGTATTGTATCAAAGTAGTTAGTGATGATGGTAGTAAAGTGACATATTGGGGATTAGGTTATAAAGTTATTAGATACGTTGGAGTATCTCCTAATGAGCCTTATGAAAACAATATAGGTGTAAAAATGGGAAATTGGTTTATGAAATATGAATTACCAAAAGATAACGACCTTAATAAAGAAAATAACATTAGTATAAATAGCTTGAATGATTTTTATAATACTAAACTTACAAAAAATAAAGATATAAGAAATTTATCAAAGGAATACACATCTTTCGATGCTCAAAAAGATAATTGTTTTGTTATAGATACAATGGTTCATAATGATAATTTATATAGCGAATTTATGGAAGATTACAAAAATAAAAAGACAGCATTTATTAGAATAGCTCAAACCACTGTTGAAGGCGATTTAACCTTAATAGATATTTTATATCATGATAAAACAGATAAATTATATGTAGTTACTGATAATACAAGAGATAAATTTGCAGCAGAAACTGATAGAATAATCCAATTAAAAGAATTTAATTATATATCAGAATATAAAGATAATAATAACTTATATTGGGTTTTACACAACGAAGACATAACAGAAGAAAATTTTGAAACAGATAATGTATTTGTGATAGCAACTATTAACTAAATATGAAAGCATGAAAAAAGTCCTCTTTTATAGAAGAGAACTTTTTTTAGTTTTATATAAAATAAAAACTTACAAACAATTAAGTCCGTAAGTTTTTTTATGGAGCGGATGAGGAGATTCGAACTCCCGACCCTCGCCTTGGCAAGGCGATGCTCTACCACTGAGCCACATCCGCATGTGCTGGCGAAAATAAAATTTTCGCCATTTATTTTATTTTTTGGTGCTCGATAAGGGATTCGAACCCTTGGCCCACGGATTAAGAGTCCGCTGCTCTACCAGCTGAGCTAATCAAGCTGACTAGATAATTATATAACCTATAAAAAATCTTGTCAAGCTTTTTTTCTGGTAAATTTGTTCTTTATTCATTATAAGTTAATTAGTACTATATAGCAAGTTTTTACAAATCTTCATATAGCTAATTAGTTTAATGAAAATTGAGAATTGTACAAGTCAGCATAAAAACCTTTTTGATCTAATAGTTCTTTATGGGTTCCCTGTTCAATTATATTTCCATCTTTCATAACTAAGATAAGGTCTGCGTTTACTATGGTAGATAATCTATGGGCTATAATAAATGATGTTTTACCATACATTAACTTGTCCATAGCTTCTTGTATCACCTCTTCTGTCCTTGTGTCAACATTTGATGTTGCTTCATCAAGTATCAAGAAAGGCGCATCTTTTAACATACCTCTAGCAATTGTTAGAAGCTGTCTCTGACCTGCTGATACTGAATCATTAGATTTGATTACTGTATCTAAGCCTTCTGGAAGAGTTTTTACAAAGTGTGTAAGACCTATAAATTCAAGTAGGGTCGTTAGTTCATCATCACTTATATCTTTCATATTATAAACTATATTTTCCCTAACACTTCCATGGAATAGCCAGGTATCTTGTAAAATCATAGTAAATAAGGAATGAATATTTTCCCTACTAATATTATGAATTGAATTTCCATCTATCAATATATCACCTTGGGATATTTCATAGAACTTCATAAGTAGGTTTACCATGGTTGACTTACCAGCTCCGGTAGGTCCAACTATAGCTATTTTTTGTCCTGGCAAGGCCTTGGCTGAGAATCCTTTTATAGTAGGTTCATCGTTTGAAGGATATTGGAATACTACATTTTTAAATTCTATCTCCCCTTCTACATCGTGAGGATCTAGATAGTTATTTATATGAGATTCATCCACCAATTCAGATTCATCCATAAATTCAAAAACTCTATCTGATGCAGCAGCTGAAGCTTGTAAAGCACTTAAGGCCTGAGCTATCCTTGATAATGGGTTTGTAAATAATCTTACATATGTCATAAAGGCTACAATAACACCAAATTTTATATATCCCTTAGATACAAATATAGCACCTGCTATAGAAACTGCTAGGTAGCCAAAGTTACCTATAAAGTTCATGAAAGGTTGTAACATATTTGATAAAAACTTAGATTTTACTGAAGAAGAAAATAAAGTATCATTTAATTCATCAAACTTTTCTTCAGTTTCTTCCTTAGCATTGTAAATTTTAACAACTTCTACTCCTGAAATAATCTCTTCAGTATGACCGTTGATATCCCCTAAAACTTTTTGTCTTTGTCTGAAATATTTTTGTGATTTTCCTATGATAATTCCTGTAAATAGGAAACCAAATAAGGATGACAATATAGCAATAAGGGCTAACATCCAATTGGTTTTAAACATCATCACTACTGAACCCAAGAGAAGGGCAGTTGAACTTACTATAGTCCCCAGTGAATCTCCTAAGTTGAATGATACTTGATCAACGTCGTTTATCATACGTGATAATATATCACCAACCTTATTTGTATCAAAGTAATTTAATGGCAATTTATTTATCTTATCTGCAACATCACTTCTAAGCTGTTTGGCATAATCATTTGTAACTTCTGCCATCATCAATCCATGTATATAAGAAAAAGTAAACGAACCTATATATATGATTATAAGTAGTTTCACTATCGACCATACAGCATCCATATCTAAGCTAGGTTCAACAATATTTATGATTGATTGTGGAAACTTCTTATAAGAATCTAACAACATGGCTTGCTGGTCTTCGCTTAATTCAGCATTTTCATCAAGACTTATATTATTTTCTTTTAATTCACTTAAAATATTAATATAATTTTTTTGGTCATCAAGACTTATTATATTACCATCATACTCGATATCTTGTGGATTTTCTTCTTGTAAGTTTATACCAATTTCTTGGCTTACCTTACCTATTTCTTCAAAGTCTACGGTTAAAGATTTAGATATTTCATCTGCAAGATCTGATAATTTGGATGGAGCTATCGAAGATAAGATAGCTGCCAATACTGTAAATAGAAAAGCTAGATATAAGCTTTTTCTAAAAACTTTCATCTCTTGTAGATTTCTACCTAGTGATTTTATAAAACTAGTCTTTGGAGTCTTATTTGATTGATTCATATATTTCCTCCTCTGATAGTTGTGACAATGCTATTTCTCTATATAAGTCATTAGATTCCCATAGTTCTTTGTGACTACCTTGGCCAACCATTCTTCCATTTTCTAAGAGTATTATCTTATCTGCACTCATTACAGAACCTACCCTTGAAGAAACTAATAAACTTATAGCATTTTTTGTAAAGTCTGATAATTCTTTCCTTAAAGTTGCTTCAGTTTTGAAGTCTAAGGCTGAGAATGTATCGTCAAATATATAAATTGATGGTTTTCTAGCAATAGCTCTTGCTATAGACAATCTTTGTTTTTGTCCACCAGATAAGTTGGTACCACCTCTTGCTACCATATAATCATACTGGTCATCAAGTTTTTCTACAAAGTCTTTACCTTGGGCAACTTCTATGGCTTCTTTAATATCATCTATTTCAATATTTTTAGCAGACCTACCAAATCTTGTATTGTTTGCCACTGACATACTAAACATAACAGCTTCTTGTGGAACAAAACCTATTTTATTGTTTAGACTTTCCATAGTCATATCATTGATATTTACCCCATCAATTAAGATTTCACCTTGGGTCGCTTCATACATCCTAGGTATAAGGTTTACTACTGTTGATTTACCAGATCCTGTTTGACCTATAAAGGCTACAGTTTCACCTTTTTTAGCGGTAAAGCAAATATTATTTAAAATATTTTCTTGGGCATCTGGATATTTAAATGATACATTTCTAAATTCTAATACTTGTGAATCTGATGGAACATCGATATTACCATCCTTAATAGTTATTTCAGCATCAAAAACTTCATTTATACGTTTTGAAGAAATTTGCGATCTAGAGTACATAACAACCAAGAAACCAAGCATTAAGAATGAGATAATTACTTGCATAGCATATGATGAGAAAACTATCATATTACCAAAGGTTTCTATTTTTACTGGAAGGGATGATGATGTAATCATACCCGCACCAATTATATAGATTGCTAGAGTCAACAGGTGCATGTTGAAAAATATCATAGGCATGATAATTGCATAAATTTTTTGAGTCTGTTTAGAAACTTTTGTAAGTTTTTCATTAACCTTTGAAATTTTATCTTTTTGATATGCTTCAGCATTAAATGCTCTAACAACTCTAATACCTGTTAAGTTTTCTCTCGAAACTAAGTTTAAATCATCTATGGATTTTTGAATTATACTAAACTTAGGTACTACAGTTTTAATCAAAATAATCATTATAACAATCATAACTGCTATTGAAACAGCCATAGCCATAGTCCATTCAAAACCTTTTCCTATAATTTTACTTATAGCCCAAATAGCCATAACTGGTGATTTTATAATAATCATAGTACCAAAACCAACAAACATCTCAACTTGACTTACGTCGTTTGTAGTCCTAGTTATTAAACTAGAAGGGGTGAATTCATCTATATCTCCCTGTGATAAATTTAGTATTTTTTTAAATAAATCGGATCTTATATTGTAGGCTATTATAGAAGAATAATTTGCGATAAAATATCCAGTTATAACTGCCAACACTAGTGATGCTAGAGCTGCTAGCAACATATATCCACCGTTTATAAGTATGTTATTAATATTGGTTCCTGGTGTTTGTACCAAGGCAGTAACTTCAGCCATATAATCAGGAATCAATAGGTCAAAATATGTTTGCCCTGCAATTAAAGCAATTATAAGGCAAAGATACAGGAAACCTTTTTTCCCCATTCTTTTTAATAATGTTAACATTTTTCCTCCTATCATAATCTAACATTCTAATTATACAATAACAGTCTAAGCTTGAAAAAATATTCTTATCTGTTATAATAATTAAGTAATTGTTTTGGCGGCGTAGCCAAGTGGTAAGGCATCGGTCTGCAACACCGCGAGCACCGGTTCAAATCCGGTCGTCGCCTCCAAACATTAGTTAAAGACGTGTATTTTACACGTCTTTTATTTTTTATGGCAACAAAATGACAACAAGTTTATTTCAATTTGCCAATATTTTCTATTTTCTCAGTAATTCATTTTAGTATTTTATACTTATACCCCTTTACCATAAAAAGAAACTCAAAAATATTGAGTTTCTTAGGTAAATAATATATATATTTTTAAAACTTGTGTTTCTTTTGTAGTAAGGCTCCATATATCAACACAGCTGCTGATATTGAAGCATTTAAGGATTCTGTTTGGCCTATCATAGGTATTTTGACCAGGTCATCACATTTTTCTTTAGTCTTTTTAGATATACCTCTGCCTTCATTTCCTATGACTAAGCAGGTCTTACCTGAATAATCTATTTGGTCATAGGACTTGTCAGTATGTCCATCTGCTCCATAGACCCAATAACCAGCTTCTTTTAATTTTTCTATAGTCTGATTTATATTGGTAACTCTTGCAACCTTCATAAAGCTAGTTGCTCCTGCTGAAGTCTTATGAACTGTAGCATTTACCTCTGCTGACCTATGTTTAGGTATAATAACAGCATCTAATCCCCCAGCTTCAGCAGTCCTGATGATTGCTCCTAAATTGTGAGGATCAGTAATTTCATCCAAAATCATAAGTATGGAATCATCTTTTTGACTGACTATTTCTAAAATTTCTTCCAAATTAGCATATTGGTAATCTTCTATTTCTAAGACTACACCTTGGTGGTTACCAAAATCTGTTAGCTTGTCTAAGTCTTTTTTATCTAGGTTTTCTACTTTTATATTTTTTTTCTTGGCCAAGGATAGTATATCTTTAAACTTATCTTTTTTATGGTTATTTTGTAAGATAATCTTTTTACCAGCATCTTGGCTTTTTAAATATTCATATACAGAATTTTTCCCATAAATTATTTCAGACATATTCTACTCCCTGGACCAAACTACTCCGCTAGGAGTATCTTTTAATTCAATGCCTTTTTCTTGTAAAAGATCTCTAATTTCATCAGCTCTTGCAAAATCTTTATTTTGTCTTGCTTTAGTTCTTTCTTCAATTAAATCTTCTATGTCCTTATCTAATATTTCAGTTTTAAATTTAACACCTAAAACATTTAGTAAGTTATCATATTTTTCCTTAGCATATGCTAAGTCAATTTTTTGAGAATCTTCATCAAAGTTGCTATTTATATATTTATTTAATTCAAATAAGGCTGCTATAGCATTTGCTGTATTGAAGTCATCGTCCATTGATTTTTCAAAGTCAGCCACAATCTTGTCTATACCTTTTTTAACCTCTTCTGATAAAATATCATTTTTATCATCTACAAGGTCCATAAGCCTATCTATATTTTGTCTTGTATTTTTCAACCTTTTATAGGCATTAGTTATAGCATCTAAGGATTCTCTTGAGAAATCTAAAGGTGTCCTATAGTGGCTTGATATCAACCAAAGTCTTATAATTTCAAGGTCATATTCCCTTTCAATATCATGAAGGGTAAAGAAATTCCCAAGTGACTTGGACATTTTTTCCTTGTCTACAGTTATCATGCTATTGTGCATCCAGTAGTTTGCAAAGGCATGACCATGCAGACTTTCTGACTGAGCTATTTCATTTTCATGATGAGGAAATTGCAAGTCTTCTCCTCCACCATGGATATCAATATTTTCACCCAGTAATTCCTTAGCCATAGTTGAACATTCAATATGCCAACCTGGTCTCCCCTTACCCCATGGGCTATCCCATGCAGGTTCTTTTGGATCTTTTTGTTTTTTCCATAAGGCAAAATCCATAGGATTTCTTTTTTCTTCAGAGATATCCACTCTAGAACCATGATTTAAATCTTCTAGGTGTTTTTTTGATAACTTACCATAATCTTTAGCCTTATCAACATTGAAATAGACTGTGGTTTCAGTATCATAAGCTGCATCCATCTTTTCAAGACCGCTTATAAAGTCCACCATATTTTCAATATAATCGGTAGCTTGTGGAAATGTCATCTTGTCTGTTTCTACATTTAGATCTCTAGCATTTTTTAGAAATTCACCTATATATTTATCTGTGATTGTTCTAAAATCTACATCTTCTTCAAAGGCTCTATCAATAATTTTGTCGTCTATATCTGTAAGATTCATAACAAAATCTACTTCATAGCCCTTATAATCTAGGTATCTTCTTACTGTGTCAAAAAACACCAAAGGTCTGGCATTTCCTATGTGGATATAGTTATAAACTGTGGGTCCACATACATACATTTTTACCTTATTTTTTTCTAATGTTTTAAAATCTTCTTTTTTTCGAGTTAATGTGTTGTAAATTTTCATGTTAAAAATTCTCTAAAACATAGTTTAGTCTATTTATCATTTCTTCATTGCCTAAAATCATGAAAACATGAAGCATTTCAGGTCCATGTTCAGCACCTGTCAAAGCCGCTCTAACTGGCATGAATAAAGATTTACCTTTAACTCCAGTATCTTCCTTAACCGTCTTCATGATTGATTTAGCTAGGTCTTCATTCATTTCTTCTTCTTTTAATATTTCTATAACTCTCTTAAGAACTTTCTTTGCATCTTCAGATTCAAATAATTCTTTTACTGAAGAATAGAAGTCTCCATTTTTATAATCAGCAAAAATAAAGTCTGTTTGTCCTGCTATATCAGATAGCTTGCTTATACCTGTCTTAAAGGTTGCAGCAATTTCTAATAATTCATCTTGATCAAAGGAATCATCAATATATCCTGCTTCTTCAAGGTAAGGTTTGATAGCATCTGCTAATTCTTGGTCTGATAAGTTTTTAATATATTGGCTACTTACCCAGTCTAATTTGTCAACATCAAATACACCACCTGATTTTGACACCCTGTCAAAGGAGAATTGTTCAATCAATTCATCATGTGAAAGTATTTCTTGGTTAGTTTCTGGTGACCATCCAACTAGGGCTATATAGTTGATTAAAGCATCTCTTAAGTAACCCTTGTGTTTGAAGTCTTCTACTGAAACGTCAGCATTTCTTTTTGATAATTTTTTCTTGTCTTGACCTAAAACGGTTGGTAGGTGGATAAAGGTTGGAGCTTCCCATCCAAAGGCTTCATATAGGTAAACGTGTTTTGGTGTTGATGAAACCCATTCATCCCCTCTTATAACATGTGTGATTTCCATATCATGGTCATCTACAACTACAGCAAAATGATAGGTTGGGAATCCGTCTGATTTTATAAGCACTTGGTCATCCATATCATTTGTGTTTATTGATATATGTCCCTTGATAGCATCGTTGAAGTGAATATCTTTGTTTGCAGGTAATTTTATTCTTACTACATGTTTTTCGCCATTAGCTACTCTTTCTTCAGCTTCTTCTCTTGATATACCACGGCATAGGCCATCATATCTTGGCATTAAACCATCAGCCTTTTGTTGGTCTCTTAAATTATCAAGTCTTTCTTGAGTACAGAAGCAGTAGTAGGCCTTGTCTTCATCTAAAAGTTTTTTGATATATTTATCATAAATGCCTTGCTTTACTCTTTCTGATTGGATATATGGTCCATGTGGTCCTTTTTCAATAATTTGTCCATCTTCACCGATATATACACCTTCATCATAGTCAAGGCCTGCCCATTGTAATACTTCAATCATATTTTCAATGGCACCTTCCACATATCTAGTTCTATCGGTGTCTTCAATTCTTAAAATGAATTTCCCGCCATTGTTTCTAGCATATAAATAATTATATAGGGCAGTTCTTAAACCACCAATGTGCACATACCCTGTTGGACTTGGCGCAAATCTTACTCGTACATCACTCATTTTATCCTCCATTATTTAATAACAACTTTAATATTTGATATTTCTTTTATGAGACTGTCTTCAGCTAACTCTCCATTGATATAAACTTTAGGTTTTATGTCATGCTCTCCAGGACTCAAATTGCTTATGTCAACTTGCAGCTCTATTTGTCCCTCTTCAATCTTCTCTAATTCTTCAGAAAAATTTCTTAAAACTATATTTATAGTCTTCTCTTCAATTTCAAAATCTTTTGGTTCAGTATTTTCTATTTTTAGATTTGAACTTGGTATCTCAAATCGTTTATCAACTTTTTCTTGTATAACTAAATCAACTGTATAGTTGAATTCAGGGTTTACTAGCCTTACATTTGGCAGCAAATCTAATTTTACAGGAACTGTTCTGCTAGAAGTCATAGATGAAATATTTATTTCCTGCGTTTCTATCTTTGTTAAATTTCTTATTACATCTGCAGGTCCCTGTACAAAGGCAATATCTCTATTAAGATTAGAATCTGTCAACCTATAGTCGCCGGCAAGTTGTCCCTTGACTTTTGCCTCTATCTCGACTTCTTTTTGCATTTCAACTTGAACATTCAAGTTAACAAATTCTTGACCAAAGGTAAGACCAGTTACTTCTTGACCTTTTTCATCGACTGCTCTTATTTTTCTATTAACAGAAATATTATTAGTTAAATTATTTAAGTCTAAGTCCACTAACAACTTATCTACTTGATCAATTAATGCTCTTGAACCTTTAATTGAAATTTTTTCAGGGTTTATTAACCTTGATTGTATTAATAAACCTTCCTCTAAATCACCTATATTGTAAACTTCTACAGGCATTTCCTTATTTATAACCTTGTCTATTGTTACAGTCATATCTTTATCATAATCTACTAAGGTCACACCTTCTGGTAAAGAATATTTCAAGGCTACAGTATGGACTCCTTCATCTAAAGACTGAAAATCTGCAGTAACTCTCGCATGTTGCGGAGTTATATTTACAATAGTTGACCTCTGGCCACTAACAGTAATGTCTACCGTTTTTTTAGTCTTCGGCGATACCATAAGGTCATTATTTTCTAAATAATCTGTATTTTCATATATTATTGGTATATTTGTAAGCCTTACATTTACCTTGGGGTTAGTTGTGGACATAATATATGACCATAGAAAGATAGCTATAGTTAAAGATAGGAGTTTAACCTTCCAATTTTTTTTAATCGCGTCCATCTCTCACCTCTTCAGCTTCTTTTTTAAATATTGATTCGTCTTGCCTTACAAATAAGTTATTTAAGCTTTGTTTTAATGTTTCAGTATCAATATTTCTAGAAAGTTCACCCTTGTAGACTGTTGTGACAACACCTGTTTCTTCTGATACAACAATTATAAATGCATCTGATTTTTCACTCATACCAAGGGCTGCCCTATGTCTAGTACCTAGTTCTTTGGAAATATTGAAATTGTCTGACAATGGTAATATGGCACCTGCTGCTACTATTTTTTCTTCTTTTATAATAACCGCTCCATCATGTAGTGGTGAGTTTGGGAAGAATATATTTATCAATAATTCACTAGAAATTTCAGCATTTAAATATGTACCTGTCTCTGATATTTCTTTTAATGATGATTCATTTTCTAGGACTATCAAGGCACCTATTTTTTGTCTTGCCATTGACGAAACAGCATTAGCAATCTCGTCTGTTTTCATCTCATAATCTCTACTTCTTATCTTGGCAAAGTTAAATAAGCTGTTACCTCTACCAATTTTTTCAAAAGCCTTACGTAATTCTGGTTGGAAAACTACAATTATAATCATCAAACCTACGGTAAATATATTTGATATCAACCAATTGACGGTATAAAGGTTTAGCGCTTGGGCTATCCTTGAAAACACTAAAACAACAACCAGACCTTTTAATAATTGTGCAGCTCTGGTTTCTTTTACCGACATGATTAACTTATATATGATATAAGTCATCACTAGTATATCTATGATATCTGTAATTTTTAAGGCTAAGAAAGCCATTCTTATTTCATTTAAAAAATCCACAAACTACCACCTTTCAATATAATAGTTTATCATATTTTAGACTTATATAAAAAAAAATGATAATATCTTTTTAAAGATTATGATAGGAGTAATTATGAAAGATAAATATATTAGAAGACTATCTATTATTTTATTTGTTTTAACTGCTATTTTAGCCGGCTTAATAATATATGATAAAAAAATAAATAAAGAAGATTCTATAGTTAAGGAAACAATAAAAGAAAGCAAGCTAGAAGAGACTAAAGAAGAAGTTTATCCAATTAAAGAAGTAAGAATAAAGGCTATGGGAGATATTTTATACCACAAAGCTCTAGTTGATTATGGAAGATATAAAGGTACAGATGGGTCTTATGATTTTTCTGACCATTATGCACTAATTAAGGACTTCTTACAAGATGCAGATATGACTGTAGCTAATCTAGAAAGCCCTATAAATCCTGAATGGGAGCTTGCATCTTATCCAACATTTAATATTCCCGCAGATTTGTTGAAATACTTAAAAGAAGCTGGTATCGACATTTTATCAACTGTAAATAATCACACTATGGACACAGGTTTGGAAGGTGTGGCCACAACTATTGATGAAATTGAAAAGGCTGGTTTGGCACATTTTGGAACTCAAAAAGATATAAAAGACAAATATTATATTACAAAAGTTAATGATATAAGTATCGGTTTTTTAGGTTATACAGACAGTTTAAATGGTTTTGAAGTTAGACTAGATACTCAAGAGAAAAAAAATATGATAAACATGCTCGAGCCTGAAACTATAAAAAATGATATAAAGTATTTAAAAGATCAAAATGTAGATATAATTATTATCTATCCTCACTGGGGACAAGAATATGTTCAAAAAAACTCTCAAGAATATATTAAACTTGCTAGGGACATGATTGATTGGGGTGCAGATGCAGTTTTAGGTAGCCACCCCCATGTAGTCTTGCAGGCAGAAACACACAAAAGCCCTGATGGCAGAGAAGGTTTTATTATACATTCCATGGGTAATTTCATATCTAACCAAACTCTTGAAACCCTTGATGATATAAGAACTGAGCAAGGTGTTGTAGTTGATTTGAAGTTTAAAAAGGACTTTAAAGACAATAAAGTTAGCTTAAGTGAATATAAAGTCCACCCTACTTGGATGAAAAGAACTCTTGTAAAGGATAGACTTCGTCTACACCAAGTGCTCTTAGCTGAGGATTACCAGGACCAGGATAGGGGTAAAAAAGCTTATCAAATGACTATGGAAAAGATTAATGAAAAACTTGATTAAAAGAAAAATTCAGGCTAGTTATTACTAGTCTGAATTTTTTAATTATTGTTTTGATATTTCAAACATGTTAGCAGTTTGTGAAAGTATCCTGTCAAAATCCCATTTTTTATTGGTATTATCGTAGGAATTAGGATCTAATATAGTCACCTGCCCAGCTTCATCATAATCTGTTGCTAAAATATAATGGCCACTGTAAGTAAAATCGCCTATTCCATTATTTTTCACATGAAAGACTACAAGACTTCCCCTGTCAATTGCTCCTTTTAAAGATTCAAAGTTTTTTGAAATATACCTACTATTTAATCCTATTTCATTTGAAAATTCTGTAAATAAAGTATGTAGGGATCCAAGTTCATGAATGTAGTAACCCTCTTTGTTAGCCAATTGTCCCATAGCATAAGGATTTAAATCTTTTTCACCTATTAATCCCATATAAGCCATAGACATGACTGTAGGTCCACAACCCGATACAGAAAAATGTCCATCATCAATTTTCTTAAAGGCCCATCTTACATCCCATTGGTTAAAATAAGGAATCTTATTTCTTCCCCTATCTTGTCTTTCAATATCTTTAATTTCCTTACTGATATCAATTTTACTTGTATCATTTTTGTATTTTTCATATTGTAAAAGGCTAGACCTTGCTTCTGGGTATTTATCAGCCTGTTTTTTCAACTCATCCGGAAGTTGTGCATAAAGTCTCTCATCTTCCTCTTTACTGATACTTGTTTGAGAAAAAGGATTTTTGAATTCGACTATTTTTTCATCTTCTTTTTCTGTTTCTTTTATAGTATTATTCTCTACACTTGTATTGGAAGTTCCTGCTTCATTTTCTTTATTTTTTTCAGATTTATTAAACCAAATCGAAAAAATCAAAGCTATAGCAGTAGCTAAACCTATCAGTGTAAAGAGTATTTTTTTTATAATTTCCATCTCTTAAACTCCTATCATTATTCAAATGTCTATTTGTTAAATCTCTCTCTATATAGTAATATTAACATATAATATTATAACATTTGTGGAGGAATTATGGATATTATTGTAAGCAAAAATTATGAAGAATTAAGCAAAAAAGCTGCTGAATTTATAATAGATTTAATCAATGAAAAGCCTAACGTTGTTTTAGGTTTGGCTACCGGTGGTACTCCTGAAGGGATGTATGCTGAGCTAGTTAAAGCCTATGAAGCTAGTGAAATTTCATTTAAAGATGTAAAAACTTACAATCTTGATGAATATATTGGCCTAGATGGAAACCATGAACAAAGCTATAGATACTTTATGAATAAGCAACTATTTGACCATGTAGATATAGATAAAAATAATACCTATGTTCCTAATGGTAAGGCTGAAGACCTTGAAGCTGAATGTGAAAATTATGAAAAAATCTTGGAAGATTTATCATATGCTGATATCCAAATTTTAGGAATTGGTACAAATGGTCATATCGGATTTAACGAGCCTGCAGAAGAATTAATTCTTCATACACACGTGGAACCTTTGGTAGAAGCTACTATTGAAGCTAATTCTAGATACTTTGATTCTAAGGATGAAGTTCCTAAAGAAGCTATCTCCATGGGTATTGGATCTATACTAAAAGCCAAACATATAATTTTACTAGCTTCTGGTCCAAGCAAAAATGAAATCATGAAATATTTTAATAATGATAAAATCAGTACAAACATTCCTGCTTCCCTTATTAAATTACACCCTAATGTAACCATAATAATGGATGAAGAGGCAGCAAAATAATATGTTAGATATTAATTTTATAGACATACCTGAGGGTACTTTTTTGATGGGAGCTATTTCAAATGATGGCCACCCTCTAGATAAAGAGACTCCTCAGGTAAGTCTTTTTGTAGAAGAATTCAAGATTAGTGAAACCACTATAACCAATGCCCAATTCAAAGAGTTTATAGATGCTACAGATTACCTTACAACCGCAGAGAAAAATAAGGGATCTTATGTTTTTCACCTTCTACTGGACCAAGAAACTAAGGAAAAATCAAAGCAAGTCAATAATCTATCTTGGTGGTATTATGTTGACGGCGCTTGTTGGAGGCATCCTTTTGGACCTGATTCAACTATAGAAGAAATAATGGACCATCCAGTTGTCCATGTATCTTGGTTTGATGCCATGGCCTTTTGTGAGTGGAGTAAAACTAGACTTCCCTCTGAAGCAGAATGGGAATATGCAGCAAGAGCAGGATCTTTATATAAGTGGCCATGGGGTCCTGACTTTATAAAAGATGATAAATATTTAGCCAATATTTGGCAGGGGGACTTCCCTGATACAAATACTATGGAAGATGGTTATCTAGGAACAGCTCCTGCTAGGTCTTTTGAAGCAAATGACTTTGGTCTTTACAATGTGATTGGAAATGTATGGGAATGGTGCGCCAACCCTAGATATGTGGATTTAGATAGTTTTAAAAAATTTACTTACAAGCTTATTCCACCAGTAAATTTAGATAATATTGATAATAATATTGAATTCGCAATGAGAGGTGGGTCATTTTTATGCCATGACTCTTATTGCAATAGGTATAGACTGGGCGCTAGAAATGGAAACACAGCCTCTTCTACAACTAGCAATTGCGGTTTTAGAGTATGCAAGTGAGGTTTTATGAATAAAGAAAAAAAAGATACTATTAGTTTAAGACAAATGTTTTTAATATTTCTAAAAATATCATCTTTCACCTTTGGAGGTGGATATACTATAGTCCCGGTAATGAAGGATGAATTTTCAATAAAAAGAAATTTAATCTCAGAAGATGAAATGATCGATTTGGTTGCTATAGCAAATTCTGGACCTGGATCTATGGCTATAAATTGTGCTATTTTAGCAGGATATAGGATGCATGGCATCATTGGAGCTATATTAGCAACTATAGCATCAGCTATTCCATCTCTTGTTATAATCACGCTAATCTCATATTTTTATAGGGCTTTTTCAGAAAACTACTATGTCCAAGCTGCCTTAACAGGTATGGGTGGAATAATAGCCGCCATATTAGTCTGGACTTCTATAGATATGATTAGACAAGCCTTAAAAAATAACATTTATATCTCAGCTATAATCATGGTTTCGGCCTTTGTTGCATCATATATAGTAAATATAAATACGGGAATAATAATGCTGGTAACAGGCATCTTCGGATTTGTTTATTATAGCCTTGTAGAAAAATATGAAGGGGGTAAAAATTGATTTATTTAAAACTTTTTATTAGCTTTCTTCAAATTGGTTTTTTAGCCTTTGGTGGTGGTTATGCTATTTTACCCTTTATACAAGAGATTGTGGTCAACCAACACACTTGGCTAAGTATGAGAGAAATGACTGATGTTGTTACCCTGTCACAGATGACTCCAGGACCTATAGCTTTAAACGCAGCGACATTTGTTGGCACAAAATTAGCAGGTATCCTAGGATCTGTAGTTGCTAGTTTAGCAATAGTTATTCCTCAATTAATAATAATGGTGCTTTTAGCAAAACTATATTTCTCTGATAAAGAAATATCTTTTATGGATAAAATCATAAAGGCTTTAAGACCTGCAGTTGCTGGTCTTATCACCATCGCAACTATAGATATGATTAAGGGTTCAGTTTTTAATGGAGGAACTTTTAGCTTAGATTCTATATCTTATGTGGCCCTTGTTACTTTTTTGATTGGATTAGTTCTAAAGAAAACTAAATTAGGTATCATTAAATTGATAGTTATTGGAGCTATACTCGGATTAATCCTAACCCCTATTTTATAAAAACTTTTAGGAGTCTACTATGAAAAAAAATATTTTATTATATTTCACCGACCAACAAAGATGGGATACTATTGGAGCATATGGCTATCCTATCGATGTGACACCTACTCTAGATAAACTAGCAAAAGAAGGTGTTTTATTTGAAAACGCCTATTCTCCCCAACCAGTTTGTGGTCCACTAAGGTCCATATTTCAATCCGGACAATATCCTACAACAATAGGTACCTATAGAAATAATATTATGCTTCCCCATGACATAAAAACCTTGGCTAATTATATGGAAGACCAAGGCTATGAAAATGCCTATGTAGGAAAGTGGCACCTGGCATCTAGTGGAGACCTTGAGGGCAATCAGGAATACGACCATGAAACTACAGCTGTACCTTTAGAGTTTAGAGGTGGTTACAAGGGATTTTGGAGGGTTGCAGATGTCTTAGAAGCAACATCACATGGTTATGATGGTTATGTATTTGATGAAAATAATCAAAAAAGAGAATTTAAAGGATATAGGGTTGATAAAATCACTGATTTTGCCCTAGAATTTTTTGACCAGTATGATAAAGAAAAACCATTTTTCTTGACTATATCTCATATAGAACCCCACCATCAAAATGATAGGAAAACTTACGAGGGACCTATTGGATCCAAGGAAAGATTTAAGGATTATGTCCTACCTAAGGACTTGGAAGTATTATCAGAAATATATCCTAAAGCAGATGCCCACAAAGAATATCCTGACTATCTTGGACAAATTAGAAGTATAGATGATAACTTAGCAAGGATAATTGATAGATTAAAAGAAGAAAATCTATTTGATTCTACTGTAATCATCTTTATTTCAGATCATGGATCTCATTTTAAAACAAGAAACAATGATGAAAACTTAAATGGATTAGATGACTATAAAAGAACAGCTCATTCTTCAGCATCACATGTGCCATTAGTCATATATGGACCAGGTTTTAACAAGGCAAAGAGAATAGATGATGTAGTTTCCACCGGATCCTTAGCAAAAACTATACTTGCTATAGCTGGTAAAGATATAGGTGATAAGATGATTGGTGAAGACCTTACAAAACTTATATCTGATCAAAAGGTTGATAGAAGAAACCTAGCCTTTATACAAATAAGTGAAAGTAGAGTTGGAAGAGCTATTCGCACAAAAGACTTTTTATATGCAGTCCATGCACCAGGTAAGAATGGTTTTGAGCATGCTTCTAGCGATTATTATGAAGATGACTATATGTACGATTTAAGGAAAGATCCTTTTGAGCTTAACAATATTGTAAATGATGAAGATTACAAAGATATAAGAGATGAACTTTGCCAGATCCTAAAAGAAGAAATGGTAAGGGCTGGCGAAAAAGAGCCTATCATAGAAAGAGCTAAATAAAATATTAAATTAAAATCCCGGTAAGAAACTATGTATAGCCTGTTACCGGGATTTTTTTATTTAAATTCTAATTGATTTGTGTCTTTATTATAGTTTAGTCCTAATTCATTTAATCTTTCTTTGAAATCTGACTGATCAACATTTTCACTTAGGCAAAAATCTTCCAAGTCCCTATAAAAATCTCTTAATTTCATATTCACCATACTATAAAGCATAGCTTCATCTAATTCTAAATAGTTCATTTTAGTCCTCTTTATCAAGAGAATCAGGTTTTTGTAGATACTTATAAAATTGTCTCATAGCCTTTGCATAGTAGTATCCATCACAGATTCTTTCATCTATAACAAAACCTATATTCATAATTTTTTCTTCCACTACTTCCCCATCTTTCATGACAAGTTTTTTTCCTTTTTTACCTATTGATAAAAATGCACCAACTGTACCAAAATTATAAATATGATGAAGGGCTGCATCCAAACCTATAGAACCCAAATTGGTTATAAAGGCTGAGGCATGGAATGGACTAGCATCTATGACACTCTTTGGCATTAGATTTATCTTGTCCATGGTTTTCAAAACACCAACTATAAATTTCAGTAGAAAGGTTGGAATGTTTTCCAAAGTTTTAACAAATAAATCAGTTAAATTATTCTTATTTGATTCTTGATTTTTTTCTAAGTTAATTTGATCATCAAGCATCTTCTTTATCTCTAAAGGTGATTCATTTCCTTCAAATTTAAACTTAAGTGTTGTTTCTTCAGCATCTACACTTAAACTCTTTTTAACAGCCATTGATATCTCTATATTATTTCTCATATAGTGCTTACCAGACATAATAAATCTGTTTATATGCGGCATATCTTTATAGGTCCTAACAATAGCACTGTAAATAATATGCATGTATGACACTCTAATGCCTGTCTCTTCATATATTCTTTTTACGTATTCATCTAAACTAGTTAAACTAATCTCTTGGGTTAAGTACACAAGTGCATCATTTCTTTCCTTCATTATTAAAGGTATAAATCTAGAAAATGCATCCACCTTGATCCTATAACCATCTTTTCTTTTTAGTACCATTATTACTCCTACTATTTAAGTTCAATTACTATAATACAATATAAACGCTAATTTACCAAGCATAAAAAGTTGATAAAAAAGCTTATAGGTTAATTGTTAATTTTCCTTAATACTTCGAAAGGCTTGCTTGAATTATAATTCTTAGTATATTTTTTAACAAAAAATGATTGGTGTTTTCCTAGTTTTCTAATATATTCAGTGATTTAAAATATTATTATAATTTTTTTTACCCTTATAAAGCATATAAATAGATATAATAATCAAGAGATATATGCAATTAATTATTGACAGAATACAAGAACCAGGATATACTATAGTCAAACGCAACCGTTTTCATGGGTTGCAAAATAATAGGAGGGATCATGAAAAAAAATAGAATTTTATCATTATTACTAGCTTTAGTTTTAGTATTATCACTAGTAGCTTGTTCAAATGGTAAGGACAATGGCGGAAAAGCCAAAGAAACAAATGGAGAAACCGCTTCCATAGCTGAAGGTACAGAAATTACTGTACAAGCTGAAGAAGGATGGAAAGATTACTACCAAGCAGCAGCTGAAAGAGTAGAAAAAGCTCACCCAGGTACAAAAGTAAACCTATCAATCAAAGGTGCTTTTGACCACTTAGAAGTAATCCAAAACACAGATACAACAAACAAAGACGTTGCTGATTTATACGCATTACCAGCAGACAGATTTGAAGATTACAAAACAAATGAATACCTAGCTGCCCTACCAGCAAAAGAAATTGCTGAAAAATTAGGTGGATACTCAGACTTTGATAAGAGTTTAGGTGGATTTTTCAAAGATGGAGATGACTACTTAGCATTCCCATATAATATTGAAACTCTAGTTACATTTGTAAACAAGGCTAACGCTCAAACAGCTGGCGTAGATGTAGAAAAACCTTTAGAAGTAGCAAATGCTAAACATGAAGCAGAAATTTTATTACCATTATTTGATGCCTGGTATGGTGTAGCACCTAACCTAGCTGGTGGTTTAGAATTATTAGCTAAAAAAGATTCAGCTTTTGAATCAACATATACAGGTGCATATGCTGACTTAAATGATACACAAAAAGCAGTATTTGGTGAAATTTACAACTACTGGAAGAAACATAGAGAAGCTAACTCAGCATTATTCGACGATGAAGCAGCTTGGGGTTATGTAGATAAAGAATTTACAACTGGCGCAAACGGTGTAGCATTAATTGCTGGGCCATGGGATGCTGGCAAATTCCAAGGATTAGCTGGTGCAGAAAACATGGAAGTTAAACCAATCAATCACATCACTGTAGCTGGACAACCATTAAAACACTGGCAAGGTGGTTGGGCACTAGTAGCTAACTCAAGAATAGAAGAAGATACTAACAAATTAGCTTTAGCTGTAGCTATGATTGAAGAAATTCTAAATCCAAATCACGCTGTAGACCTATACAAGGCAACAGGTAAGATCTTAGAAAACATTGACGTAAAAGTTTATACAGATTCAGATTTATCACAATTTGATAAAGATGTAATATCAAACGTATTTGAATCATACAAGGTATCAGAACCAAGACCACTATTCAAAGAATTTGGTAAGGTATGGGATACATGGAAAAATGGTGTACTATCATGGAACACTGTAAATCCAGCTGATGCAGAAGCCGCATACAAAGAATTAAATGCTTCATTTACAAGTATGATGCAATCAATCAAATAATAGTATAAGTAAATATATTTATGAATAGCCAAAACTTATGTTTTGGCTTTTCATTTATTAGTAAAGGTAAATTATGACTCAAGAAATTAAAAAATTACAAGAAAAATATTTATTAAAAATACTAATTATCACATTTCTAATTATATTAGTATCATCAATGGAATCTCTAATGCTGGCTAAAAGCACAGAGTTTCTAAATGCTTTTTTAAAAAATAATCCAGGTTCAAGCCAAGGTGATTATTTAAATACTATTATAATGTCATTTTTAGCATCTATCTTTGAACCAGTTATTATAAGCATATATACATTTGCTACACATAAAAAATTAGGAATAAAGAAACTCTATAAATTTATTTTCGCAGCAATTTTAGGGTTAAGATTATTCAACACGGTAATAAGTTTTAGGTTAAATTCTGTATTTTATTACATTTTAATCATCTTGTATATCTTATTAATTATATGTGTCATAAAAGCACCAGTAAACAAAAGGAAGGTTTAATATGGGTTACTCTAAATTAGTATATGATAGCGTTGGAAGATCATATCCTAGAAAAAATCAATATATTGTAGATTTATTAAAAGCCTCCCCTTCTGAAAAGAAAAATATTGATAAAAAATCTCATCCATACATAAAAAAATTGGAAGATTTCAAAAATAAAGAAAAAGATTTTTTAGAAAGAATAGAAAAAGAGGCAAAAGAAAAATTTTCTAATATAGAAAATAAAAAAATTAGAGATCTTGAAGAAACATATTACAAGGCTGTA
>NZ_CAMPYN010000018.1 GCF_946998255.1 uncultured Helcococcus sp.
AAAAGACAGAAGTATTTTTAAGAGATGAATTTTTAAAAGTTTTAGAAGAAGATTTCAAGGACATGGACTTTGAATTTTCAATAGACACAATAGATCCACAAACAATCCTTTGCAAATATCCTAAAATTTTTAAATCTAATTATTTAACACAAAATATAAGACTTGAAATAGGAAGTCTTGCAGCATGGACACCTGCAATTGATGTTGAAATTGCGCCATTAATTAGCGATGCATATCCAGACGTATTTAAGGAAAAAACTAATATAAGAACAGTATCAGCAGAGAGAACTTTTTGGGAAAAAGCGACTATACTTCATCAGGAAGCAAATAGACTAGAATCATCTCGTATACCACAAAGATATGCAAGACATTATTATGATCTATATAGAATAGCAAATTCAAAATATAAAAACAAATCCCTAGAAGATATGAATTTACTAAAAAAAGTAACAGAATTTAAAATGAAATTTTATCATATAAAGTGGGCAAAGTATGAAGAAATACTAAATGGTAGATTAAAATTAATTCCGGATGAATTAAGATTGCATGAATTAGTAAAAGACTATAAAGATATGGCAGAAATGATTTATGGGGACTATCCAAGTTTTGAAGAGATTATAAAAGGTCTTCAAGCACTAGAAAAAGAAATTAATAAGTTAATATAATTCTTCCGATAATAACAATATAGTGCCCAAGATTAAAGTAAAATAAATCTTACTTGTTATTAGTATTTATCATGATAATAGACAAATCTAAAGCAATATTTTATCAAGTATATAAAGTATAATAACAAATAAGTAAAAAAATATTTCAAACAATATGAGATTTAACACAGATATGTATACTTATAATGATGATGAAAAGGAAAACTTAACTTTTGATTGGTTTATAAGAATACAGGCTAAAATTAAGATATAAGTCTTGGCAATGCAATATATGACAAAGGACAATAATATTCTATTATGAAAAATTCTATTAAGAATATATGAAAAGACTGAGGCATATGACCTAAACCTCAGTCTCTTATTATTCTATTAATCTTTTAGCTTATCTTTAACCATTTCGATAACTTTATCACCTCTCATCATTCCATAATCCATCATATCAATAGTTTCTACAATTTTATCTGGATATTTTTCTCTTAATGATTCTAAATTAAAAGCAACTTGTGGCCCTAATAATATAATATCAGCATTACCAGCTTGAGCTTCTATTTCTGAGAGTGAATAAGCATTTATGCTTGTATCGTAATTAATTTCATCAGCATATTTTTTCATTTTTGTTACGAGTAATGAAGTTGACATTCCAGCGGAACAGAATAATACTATATTTCTCATATAAATCTCCTAATTTTTGTCAGAGTTTAATTCTTTTTGTAATTTCATGTTATCATCAGCTTTAAAGAATGGTAAATAAATTAGTACATTTATTATAATTGTTACTATTTGTAATATGGCACCACTTATTTTACCACCAGAGGCTAAAAATCCTGCAATAACTGGAGGAGTAGTCCATGGTAATATTGCTCCAATTGGTTTAGGTACTAAACCAAAATACATGGCATAGTATGTGATAAGAGCTGTAACTACAGGAGCTGCAACAAATGGTATTACCATCCTGAAATTTAAGATTGTAGGGAAACCAAATAGCACAGGTTCTGCTACTTGGAAACTTACTGGAGCTATTGATAATTTACCTAGTGTTTTATTTTCCTTACTCTTTGAGAAGAAGAATAAGAGTATAGCAAGTGCCATTACGCAGCCAGCACCACCAGAGAATACAAAATTATAGAGGTATTCATAGGTGATAATATGAGGTAATTCTTGACCAGCTTGATAAGCTAACCTGTTAGCGTCTGAATTTGCTATTAAAAGAGGTTCTAGTATAGGTCCAGTAACTTGTGCTCCATGTATACCAAACATCCAGAAGAAACATTGTATAAAAATTACAATTATTATACCTGGTAATGTTTTTGTTAAAAGTTCTAATGGTTTAGCGATTGTATCAGCTATTAATGAATGTATATTTTCAACTCCTATTTGGTTTAGTCCAAGAAGAACTAAAAACCATAGTAAAATAATGAAGAACCCAGGTATTATAGCTGAAAACGCTCTACTTACATTAGGGGGTACGGTATCAGGCATTTTTATAGTTATATTTTTTTTCACAAAGAAGTTAAAAATCTCTGTACTTATTAAAGAAACAATAATCCCCACAAATAATCCAGCCGTACCTAAGTATTTATAAGGGAATCCATTACCTGCATCTGATGTAATTAGAGGTGTTAATAATACATATGAGCCTAATGAAAGCACACCTGCTGAAATTCCATCAACTTTGTAATGATTAGCTAAATTATATGCTACGGCAAAAGTAACAACTAAACCAACTATTCCAAAAGTTGAATCAGTAGCTTTGAAAAAATATGATGCTAGACCAATTTTATTTAACCAATTAGTAAAGCTTTCTATTGGAAAGTTCCCAATTAACATAAATATAGAACCAACTATAATAAGTGGCATAGACATCGCCATAGCGTCTCTTAAAGCTATAAGGTGTCTTTGTGTACTTATTTTAGCAGCTAATTTTTGTATTTTTTGACTATTCATATAATCCTCACTTATTTTATCTTATATTTGATCTACCTAACATTATTAATTGATGTCTTCTTCCTCTAATGGCTTCCCCTAAAGCGAATATATTTTCAGGAAGAGCGATACCATTAAAAGAATCACCTATGTGCTGTATATCTGCTCCACAAGCCTTTGAAGCAAGTCCAATTTTCTTTATAGTATATATATCGGAAGAATCTTGACTAGTTCCATTTGCTGTTAGTATTAAAACTTTATCTTTTATATCTTTACCTTTATTATAATTTTTCACATAGTCACATATTTCTCTTAAGTCATGCTCCATAAATTGAGGAACAGTGTAAGGTGCAGGGACTAATAGTATATCAATACCAGTTTCAATAAAACTTTTTGCTATTTCTAAATTCATAATGGGCTCATCAACACCAGCTCCGTGCATCTTACCTGCAATAATAAGACCTTTGAAATGTTCTTTAGCAAGTGAGATTGATTCTAGAATTGAAGAATTAGAAACTCCTGTGCCAGGATTTCCTGTTAAGCAAATAAAATCAAATCCAAGTTCATTTGCTTTTTTTAAGGTTTTAGGAGAAACAATCCTTCCTATTGAAATTTCTGATCTTCCTTCTTTCATAGGAGCATTGTGATCTATTGGTTCTAAATTTATACCAATAGCTCTGCCTACAGCTTTTTTTATCCATTTTATAGGATTTTCATCAAGCTTTTCTGGAACACCGACTATTTTAGGTTGTAAAACATCCAAAGCATTAAACATTATTAAATCTGCACCTGCCGCTCTTTCAAATTCGGCATTTGTCACACCGTTTAGCATTGGAGTGCTACTAGCAACATTTTCTGCCATTATAGTTCTACCTTCTGAAGCTAAAATAGCCTGTTTTAACTCTAAAGGCTTTACACTAAGAAAATCACTAGCACTATAGTCTAATAATCTTTTATTCATTACTTCCTCCTTTTTAATTAATAACTTGTTATAACAAGTTATGTGTTAATAATAATATATATCTAAATGAAAACATTGTCAATAAATTATGGTATAATTTATTTAATATTAAAATTATATAAAAATAAATTTATTAAATTATAAGGAAAATGTTATAACAAGTTAGGAGATATAATGTTAGACTCATCAATAAATACACCATTATATTATCAACTATATGAAACTCTGGTTGATTATATAAATGAAGAATTAAAAGAAAATGATAAATTACCAACAGAAAAAGAAATTTGTATTGAATATAGTGTAAGCAGAACTACAGTAAGATTAGCATTGGATGAATTACAAAGGCGAGGCTATATTTATAGATTACAGGGGAAAGGATCCTTTGTAGCAGAAATTAAAAATAAGGTTAATAATTCATTTATTTCACTAGATTTAAGAAATCATTTTCATAATATAAATTTAAATGAAATCAACTATATAATTTCTGATATAACAAAAAAGGAAGCTAATTTACAACTTCAACAAAAAATGGGTTTAAAAACAAATCATACCGTCAAAACATTTACAATTGATTACATTATTGAAAATAAAAATATTTGTAGAGATATATTTATATTTAAATCTGATTGTTTTAACCATATTGACAAAAATTTTATTAAGGGAGACGAAATAGATAATATTCTAACTAAAAATGGAGTAGAAATTAAAGCTATAGAGGAACAATATAATATAGCAAAATTTGATGATAATTCTAAAGAAAATGATGCGTTAAATATTATTAAAGAATATTATGATAAAAATAATGAAATAGTGATTATTTTAAATAGAAAAATCCTAATTAACAAATACTCTTATTCTAATATATTTTGGATTGATCAATAAATTAAATACATAGATTTGAATTTTAAATGAAATAACTTCATAACTTACTAAAATATTTCTCAATGTTATATAATTTAGATTTATGTGAGCTTTTATCAAATTGAAGATTCATCGTGTTTATGTTAATATATAAACGTTATTAACAATTTATTAAGGGAGAATTTTATGAAAAATAAATTGCTTGTGATAGCTTTATTACTATCACTTTTACTTACAGCTTGTTCTAATAAAGAAGATCAAGAAGTAAATACGAAAGATGAAACAAATGCTGAATCTTCAGCTGAAACTGTAAAGATAAAAGATTTAACAGGTGAGGTAGAAGTTAGAAGAAATCCTAAAAAGGTTGCAGCTCTTGATAATAGGACTTTTGAAACACTTGAAAATTGGGGAATCAAATTGGTTGCGGCTCCAAAAGCAGTTATGCCAGCGACAAGCGGCTACAAAACAGATGAAACAATCGCTGATATTGGAAACCATAGAGAGCCAAATTTAGAAGCCTTGGCTGCTACGGATCCTGACCTTGTAATTGTTGGTCAAAGGTTCGGGTCTCATTATGATGAAATTAAAAAACTTTTACCTAATGCTGACATCATTAATCTTAACTGGGATGTAAGTAAAGAAGCAGAAAAGCCAGGTGAGAATCTAATAAATGGTTTCAAAGATTCAATTGATAGTTTAGGATCAATTTTCGACAAAAAAGCAGAAGCAGAAGAGTTAAAGAAGAATCTTGATGCTTCAATTGCTAAAGCAAAAGATGCCTACCAAGGAGGTAGTGTTGTTTCCGTGGTAGTATCTGGTGGAGAAATTGGTTACTCTGCACCGGCTTTTGGTAGGGTATGGGGTCCATTATACCAAGTTCTTGATTTAACACCTGCTATAGAAATAGACAATACTTCAAGTGATCACAAAGGTGATGAGATATCTGTAGAAGCTATAGCTCAAGCAAATCCTAAATATTTACTTGTTTTAGATAGGGATGCTGCTACTAGCAATACTGGTGAAGAATCAATACCGGCTAGTGATGTTATTGAAGGTTCACAAGCCTTAAAAAATGTAGATGCTATTAAAAATTCAAATATTTATTACGCACCAGCCGATACCTATACTAATGAATCACCACAAACTTTCATTAAGATTTTTGAAGGTCTAGCAGAATTATTTACTAAATAATGAAAAATACTAAATATACTAAAAAAATCGATAAGTCCTTGATATTTCTTATGGTCTTAGTTATCTTGATGGCTACAATCTCTATTTTCACAGGTGCCTACAATATTAGAGACCACCATGAAGGCTGGAGAATGATATTTATAACTAGGATACCAAGGACCCTAAGTCTTATGTTAACAGGTGTTGCTATGGCCATGTCAGGTATAGTAATGCAGCTTATTACTCAAAACAAGCTTGTAGAACCTACAACGACAGGAACTATTCAATGGGCAGGTTTCGGTTTGATTTTGGCATACATTATTGTACCTTCTGCTAGTTTGTTTTTAAGGACGACAGCTGCTATAGTTTTTTCCTTTCTTGGCTCAATGATATTTTTCATATTGTTGAGAAATATTAAATTACAATCATCATATTTTGTACCAATTTTAGGTATAATGATGGGGGCAGTTGTATCTGCTTTCACAACTTTTATAGCTCTTGAGTTTAATATGAGCCAATCTCTTGAAATATGGTTTGCAGGTTCATTTACCCAAATTCAAAGAGGTAGGTATGAATATCTTTATATAATAATATTGGTAACTATTGTTATTTATTATCTTGCAAACAGGTTGACTATTATAGGTCTTGGAGAAGATGTGTCAACGAATCTCGGTTTAAATTATAAAAAAATATTGCTTATTTCTATTGCTATGGTATCAATTACTACAGGAGTAGTTGCTTCTGTTGTAGGAAATGTTCCCTTCCTCGGGATTATAGTACCAAATCTTGTTTCTATGTATAGGGGAGATAATCTAAAAGATAATCTTCCTTATGCTTGTTTAAGTGCTATGCTAGTAATAATTATAGCTGACCTTATAGCTAGGACTATTATAGCTCCTTTTGAAGTTCCAGTTTCTCTGATACTTGGATCTATAGGTGCTATAGTATTTTTAATTATAGTTTTTACTAAAGGAGGGAAAAAGTGAGAGATCTTTCATTTAGGACAAGTAAGGAAAAACAAAAATACTTTATGACCTTATCAATCTTGATTTTCCTAAGCTTAGTAAGCATATATGGTCTTCTAAAATATAATAACCCTGTAGCCGTTGATTCACCATCATTTTTACCAGTTATTAGAAGAAGGCAAAATGCCATTATAGCTATGCTTATAGCTGCAACTTGCCATGCTTTTTCGACCTTACTTTTTCAAACAATTACAAATAATAGAATCATAACCCCGTCCTTACTAGGTTTTGAAGCTGTATATTCAACAATAAATACAGCCACTATGTATTTTTTAGGAATAAACAGCTTTATAGCTATATCTGGGATGACTTTTTATCTAAGCCAAATAGCTATCATGATTTTAATAAGTTTAATTTTATTTTCAACCCTATTGAGAAAAGATAGGGGAGTAGATTTTCTATTATTGGTAGGTATAATCATGGGTCAGGGGCTAAGGTCTGTATCAGCCTTTATGAGAAGATTACTATCTCCATCAGAATTTGATATTTTACAAGCTAAGTTGTTTGCATCTGTAAATAATTCTGATTCATCATATTTTTTGATTTCAGCAATACTAGTATTACTTGTAGTTGGAATAATTTTTTCAAAAAGTTCTAAATTAAATGTAATAGGCCTAGGATCGAGTGCATCAACAAATTTGGGCATAGATTATAAAAAATCTGTTATATATTCCTTAATAGGAATAAGTATATTGATGAGTATATCTACAGCCTTGATTGGGCCAATGAATTTCTTTGGATTTATAATAGTAAGTCTAACTTATGAATTTGCCAACACTTATGACCATAAATATTTATTTATGATGACCTTATTCCTAGCCTTTTTTATATTGACCACATCTTACTTTATAATGAACCATATATTTAATGCCAACGGAGTTGTATCAATTTTAATCGAATTAGTTGGCGGTCTATATTTCATCTATATAGTATTTAGAAAGGGAAAAAGATGATTAAATTAGAAAATGTTACAAAGTACTATAGCGATGAAACAGTTATAGGTCCACTAAACTTTGAAATAAAAGAAGGTGGCTTTAATTCAATAATAGGTCCAAATGGTGCAGGAAAATCCACAACTCTTTTAATGATTGGAAGACTTTTAGATATGGACACTGGGAAAATTAATGTAGGAGGAATGGATGTAAGCTCATGCCCGAGTGAAGAGTTAGCAAAAGTGTTATCCATCCTAAGACAAGAAAATAATTTTACTTCTAGATTGACCGTAAAGCAATTAGTTTCATTTGGAAGATATCCATATTCAAAAGGTAGACTTACAGAAAGAGATATGGAGATAATAGATAAATATATAAATTTCCTAGAATTAAAAGCCTTTGAAAATAGGTATTTAGATGAATTGTCAGGTGGAGAAAGACAAAGAGCCTATGTTGCCATGGTCTTAGCCCAAAATACTAAATATGTACTCCTAGATGAGCCACTAAATAACTTAGATATAGCAAGATCAGTTAACATGATGAAGTATTTAAGAAAGGCTTGTGACGAGCTTGGAAGAACAATAGTATTAGTTATACATGATATAAATTTTGCCGCAACATTTTCAGATAGGATATTTGCCATGAAGAATGGAAAATTAATTCTTGAAGGAAGTGTAGACGAAGTTATGGATTCTAAAATTTTATCAGATATATTTGAAACAAAGATAAATGTAATAGATAGTCCATATGGGAAGATTGCTATGTATAATTAAATTAAAATTTTTTAGACGGTAGTTTTATCTATCGTCTTTATTTTTATCTATCGTCTTTATTTTTATCTCTACATTATTGTATATTACAAGCTTTAATGATATTATTATTATAATTAAATTAAAATGAATTATTATATGTTTGTGGAGGAAAACATGTTGGGGAGACGCAAAAAAATTTATTCTTTAATATTAGCCATGCTTTTATTAGTTAGTCATTTAAGTCCTGTATATGGACAAGCTTTGGATAAAAATATATCAGAAGCTTCTAATGTTCAAACTGATGAAAACATAGTTAATAATGAATATGAATTAAATATTGTAGATGGTATTTTATATGGATTTGTAAAGGGGAAAGAACCTAATGAAGCCATAAATTTAGTTATACCATCTGAAGTTAAAAAGATTGAGAAACGTGCATTTTATAATAGTAAAATGATTAAATCAGTTGATTTTTCTAATACAAATGATTTATATATTGATGATCACGCTTTTCAAAATGCAAGTTTAAAAGGAGAATTAAATATAAGCGGAGTTTCAAATATTGGTAAATACGCATTTGCTGATAATGAAATTACAAATATTAAAAATTCTAATTTAGAAAGTATTGGCGAGTATGCTTTTAGACAAAACAATATTTCTAATTTAGATTTAAATGTAGAGAATGTAGATAATTTTGCTTTTGAAGAAAATCAAATAACAAAAGTTAATATTACTAGTGAACAAGCGCCTTTACTAGGTAAAGCTATATTTCAGTCTAATCCTTTAACAGAACTTACCTTAAATACACCCGACTTTGATATTTCAGAAGATTTATTCTTAGGTCTTAGTAAACAGGTAAGTGTTAAGTTTGATAACACCAACCAAACAAGTAAAGATAAGTCTTCATATTTAGTAAATCCAATTGATATTAAAATTAATTATATTAAAAATGAAGATAAATCAAATATCGGGTCAAGAACAGAGTTAGTAGAAAGGGATGCAAGTCCTTACGAAATTGCAGAACCAATATTAGAAGGCTATAAGTTACTCCCATCAGAAGATTATACACTTGAAGATGGCGAAATTTTATTTAGTAAAACTCAAATTGACTTGTTATTTGAAGAAAATTACGATCCTGAAATTAGATTTTCTAGTAAAAAACAATCCTTGTATTTTGCTGGTGCTGAAATATCTACAGAAGATATTTTAAGCGATGTTTACATTAAAAAAACTAATGGGAAAGTTGTACCAGCATTCGATGAAAATGGACAAGTATTGGAAGGCTTAACTTTTGAACCTAATCCATTAGATAAAAATGTTAGTAAACAGCTTGTTAAATTTACATATACAGAAAATGGAAAAACTGTGCTTAATGAGTTTACTTTCTCCAGATCACAAACTGATATTATGAAGCAAGAGATAGGCAATGGCTGGAGATATGAAGATTTTAAATATGATAGGGATGCTTTAGTAGGGTTTAGTGATATAGGTATAGCTAAACTTAATAATGGTAATAGAGACCTTGTTTTACCGGGTATAAACCCATTGAATGGACAAGCTATAAAATCCATAAGAAATTCTGCCTTTACTAAAAAAGATATAAATTACGTTGATTTTTCTAGATTAATAGATTTAGAAGTAATTGGAGCGAATAGTTTTAGTGGAAATAATATCAAATCCATAAACTTTGCTAACGCTACATCTTTAAAAATAATCGAAGCACGTGCTTTTGAAAATAATGAATTATTATCTATTGATTTATCAAATACAAAAATAGAATCAATTAAAAATGCAGCTTTTGCTAATAATCTAATTGAGAATTTCAAATTAAATAAAGTAACTATTAGAGATATATTATCTGAAGCTTTTTCAGACAATAAAATTAAAGAAATTATATTTAATGGAGAAAATGGTGATTATGCAAATCTAGAAAAAATTGATGGAAAAACTTTTTCTTCCAATCCATTAAAATCATTTATTCTTAGAGATCTACCTAAATTAGAAGGAGAAATATACGTATATAGTAGATTAGATAATCTTGAATTAGAAAATCTACCTCTTGTTAAAGTTATTAATAGACATAAAACTTTTGATAGCGTTTATGCAGATATAAAAAACATTAAAATTGATAATTTAGAAAGTTTAGCAGAAATTGGTAACTGTGCTTTTGATTATCATGATAAATATTCAGGTGAAAGAAATATTTCTATTAGTAATCTCCCAAATTTAGAAGTTATTGGACAAGAAGCTTTTGCAAATAATTATCAAAATGAAATGTTTATAATAAATGCACCTAAACTTCAGACAATAAAGGAGTCTGCATTTAGGAATAACTTAATAAGTGAATTGGATTTGACAAAGTTTCCTAATTTAAAAAGTATAGGATCTTTATCTTTTAGTAAGGGATCTTTTGACATAAAAGTACCTTATACAAGTATAAATATCTCTGGATTAAAGAATCTAGAAGAAATAGGTTATAGAGCTTTTGATTCAGGAGTAATTATAGATCGATATAAGAAAGATATAGATTCTTTAAATCTAGTTGATTTACCTAAATTAAAGTCTATTGGAAATGGTGCATTTAATGGATTAAATATAAAAGATTTAACAATCAAAAATATTCCTGAATTAGAGACTTTACAAGGTTTTGGACATAATAAGTTAGAAAAATTAGTAATAAAAGACTTGCCAAAAGTTAAGTATTTAGGTGGATTTAAGGGTAATACTATAGAATCATTAGAAATTAATTTGGAGTCATTAGAAGAAATTGGTGAAAGAGCATTTGAAAGTTATAATTCAATAGAATCCAAGTTTACAGAAAAATTTGATATCAGGGCACCTAAATTAAGAAAAATTGGGAAATATGCTTTTGAAAGTATAAGAAGAGAAGAAATAGATTTATCTAAATTTACTTCATTAGAAGAAATTGGCCAAAATGCATTTGTAAAAGATTATCCTTATGATAGTAAATTAAAAAATATCATATTCCCAGAAACTGATAAAGCTATTGCAATTCACAATAAGGCTTTTAATTTAATTAGTTCGGAAAAAGATTTTTCTGATCAAAAAAATATTAAATTACGACCCTTAGCTCATAAATTTATATCGGCATCATTAATCAACTCTATTATTCTTGATAGTAGCAAGAATTTACAGGTTAATTATGATGATCCGAATTTTAATAAAAACTTTCCAGTCAATGATCCTGTTGTTTTTTATATTAAAAATAATGATGTAGATGGTGATGGTATTGCAGATATAACTTCTAAAGATGGACTTTTAATTAATCCACAAACTATAACAATAAAGCCGTATTATATTGGGGAAGATGGCAATAAACACTATTTCAAAGAAAGAGAATATATACTAACTTCAAATAGAGAAATAGAGCCACCTATAATAAGTGGATTTAAAAATAAAATTGATAAAATAGACCCTGAGTATACAAATTTAACTTTCAATGAAAATAAAGTAATTGAAGTAGAATATGAAAGAATTTTAGCTACTGATACTGTAAATGTAGATTTTAAAATTGAAAAATTAAACAAGGAAGATGAATTTTTCAATCTGAGATATTACAGCTCAAATGAAGCTAAGTATCAGATAACTATAAATAATTCAGGACAAAATGAAGATTCGGACTTAAGAGACATTATTGTAGATATTCAACTTCCTGATCATTTTGATCCGGATTTAATAGATATACCAAATATAAATAACGTAAAAGGTCTTGAAATTTTAAATATTGACCCTGTAGAAGGGACCATAAAATTAAAAATTGATAAGTTAGATAGGGCAAGCTCAATAAAAATTCCTGGTATTTTTAAATTCCTTCCTTATGAAACACCTCAAGATTTCGAAGGGAATGTCAAAGCGAAAATAAGTTTTACTTATAAGGATGATAGAAAAATACTTACATCGGAAACTACAAATTATAAGGCAAAATATGAAGAACCAATATTTTATAAAAAAGCCCTGGACCATATCAGCTTAAGCACTTCTATTGCAGAAGATTTGGAAATAAAATATAAGTTTGATATAGAAAAAGTTTATAGAAAATTAGAGCAATACACTATCTATGATAAATTGCCGACATATACTGCTGTAGAAGATGGTAAAGAAGTAACTAGAATTGCTAAATTTGATCCGGATAAAAACCCTGGTTGGGTAGTGATTGAAGAAAATGAAGGAATTCCTACTAAAATTAAATATACACTTGATAGTCTAGATTTTATAGATTATAAGCAATTTAATTATACAAAACATGGAAGCGCAATGAAGTTTCCTGAACTTCTTTTAGACTTCCCAAATGCAAAAGCAGATCAGTCTATAACAAACTCTTCTGATTTTAAAGGAAATATTTTAAAACCTGAATTTGATGATAAGGATTTCGACAAACATGCCCATGTTTCTACAAAATTGAAATATAACCCGATAGAGAATCCGAGTGAGTTCAAAAAGAGAGTTAACAAAGAACTTATCCCTCTATATCCTGGTAAAGAAAAAGAAATAATAGTCTGGGATATAGATTATAAGAATGAAAGTTTTGTTAAATTATCAGATGGATCTATGGATGAAAATTCCGAGATTAAAGCTGAAAATATCGTAATAAACGATTATATTTACTTTTATTCTTATCCTAATATGTATGAGCAATATTATTCAGTCATACCTGGAAGAGATGCATCAATTTCTTTAATAAAGGATACTTCTACATCTAAAAAGGATTATAGTGATAAAGACATACTCCTTAAAAAAGAAGTAAAAGCTGGGGAAGAGTTTCTAATACCTAAGGATATGGCTGATAAAGTTAAATTGATTCAGGTTAACTATAAAGATGTATCTTTGGCTTATGGCGAATCATTAAATACACAAATTAGAACTATTACTAAAGATTACGATGAAAAAATGAGCAGTTATCGTGATGACTTTAACTATGCAGAAATGTTTTATGATACTGTTAAGTACGAAAATAGTAATCCAAGCAAAGGTACTAAACAGAATTCACTTACTTTAAAGGATTCTGCTAAAGTTAGATTTGAAACACAGAAACTTAGTTCAAATGTGTACAAGGAACAAAAGAAATCTGGATACAATGTATCAAATAATCAAGTCATTGATTATAAGATTGGTTCAAGATTGTATAACAATAATTATAATAAATTAATTTCTAGATATCCTGTGAAAGATTTTAAACAGGTAGATATATTACCAGCATATTTAAATATTTTAAGTATAGAAATGTCGGATGAGTTCAAGGATTTTTCAGGTCAATATAAGATTGAAGCTCTAGAAGATGGAAGAACTAAAATTACATTTAGTACGAGTTATTTCAATATGCCTGTAGATAGGAATGTGGATATAGCTCATATTCAGGTTGAAGTTCTTCCAGAGGCACCTAATAATATAAAGATTATAAATGGAACATATAATGACTTTTCTAATAAAGAATTAGAGAGAAGAGATACAAGAAAAATATCTTTAGAGAATGATAAAGAACTATCTTATAAAGAAGTTTCATTTGAGTTGTTGAGACCACAAAAATCAGGGGCTTATAAATATATTAGGAAAACTGGTGAAAACTGGACTAAATCATTATTTACTCAACCAGGAGAAAAGATTCAATATGTATTATCTATAAATGAATTAAATACTGTAAATAGGAAGGATATATCAATTCTTGATATATTCCCATATACAGATGATATAACAATTGTAGAAAATCAGGCAGGTCTAAGAGATCCTCGTGAATCACAATTTTCTAATATTTATAAAGGAATAGATAGCATCCAATATATTGATTCTAATGGTAAAGCATGGGATTATACAGATAAATTTGAAGTTTTATATATTAATGATCTAAAAGATTATCCTACTACTATATCAGATGGTAGAATTGATGAATGGGCAGTGGCTAAGGCTGAGCGAGTACAAAAGGAAAATCCAGTAGGTATAGTAATTAATTCTAAAGAAGGCATTGAACTAGAAGCTCCATATAATCTTAAAGTCATTATAAATATGGAAGTACCAGGTAGAGATGTATTTCCACTTGATAAATATGATGAATGGGAAAATAGGGCTGCTTTAAATTCATTTGCTCGTAAAGATGATTCAATAGATCGTTATATTGAAACAAATCCTGTAATAAATACATTAGTAGCTCCATCCAGAGATATTTACTTCAAAAAAATTGATGAGAATGGGAAGCCATTAGCAAATTCTAAATTTATATTGAAAATGGAAGATCACAAAGACAAGTTCGCCTATTCTGACCACGAAGGAAATATAATATTTAGAGATATTCCTTTTAAGGAATTCACCGTGCATGAAGTAAATCCTACTAGTGGATATAAGCTAAACTTTGAAAAATACTTCAATGATGGAAGTCAATCAGATGAAAAAGAAGCGTTGCATACATTTAAAAATGAAAGGCAACCAGACCCAGGAAAGCCAGAATATAAAGTTGTAATCAACAAGAAAGACCATGATGGAAAAGCTCTAGCCAATGTTAGATTTGAATTAACATCTTTTGTTGATGGAAAAACCTATATCAAAGACACTGACAAAAATGGAAGGATTGAATTTACTGGTTTATACAAAGGCTCATATAAACTTTCTGAGATTAGAACTGTAAATAATTTACAAGCAATTGAAGATATTTTCTTTGAGATAAATGAAGAAGATGATGAAAACAAGGATAAGACATTTACATTTGATTTAGTCAATGATAAGTATAAAGTTAATCTCTATAAAATAGGTATGTATCACTATGATAAAATTGAGGAAGATACAGATCTATATACTTCATCTGGCAAGCCATTATCAGGAGTACAGTTCAATCTATATGAATATAATGGTGGAGATAAAAAATTAGTATCTAAGAAGATAACAGATGAAAAAGGACTAATTCAATTTACTGGATTATCAGGAAATGTAATTTATGCACTAGAAGAAACAAGTACATCAAATGCATATGTAAAAAATGAAGATTTAATACTGTTTAAGATAGGTGATAAGGGTAAAGTTTATAGACTTTTAGCTAATGGTGATAATACTTATACAGAAGTCCCTTATAAAGAAGATGGAATTGTCGTAGCTAATTATCCAGCTAGAAAATTAAGTTCAGTTGAAGTTACCAAGACTGATGAATTTGCGGAAAGACTTCAAGGCGCCGAATTTACATTGTATAAAGAAGAAAATGGGATATATACAGAATATGCTAAAGCTGAAACTGGCGAAAATGGTATAGCAAGATTTGAAAATCTACCATATGGTGGATATAGACTTATAGAATCTAAAGCACCAGTTGGATATTCTGCTTCTAATGCAGTCAAGACATTTGTATTAGATGGAAAAGAAGCGAAAACACTTAACTTTGATTATGTAAATAAAGAGACAAAATTAAGAATAATCAAGGTTGAAAAACTTGCAGGTGCCTTCTCAACTGAAGAGGAAGCTTTAGACTATAAGAACCAACTAGGTGATGATAAAGGTGTATTTATTAAAAACAATACAGTTTATAGGTCACTTACAGGTGCCATGTTTGAACTTTGGGATGGAGATAATGTAATAAAACCACTATCGACTGATGAGAATGGATACACTGTGTATGGTTACAATAAGTTAGATGTTGATAAGACCTATACACTAAAAGAAATCAAAGCTCCAGAAGGTTATAATCAAGCTAGAGAAATAACTATTAAAGGTTCTGAATTTAATAAAAATTCAGAAAAAGAAATCCTGCTTGAAAATAAGAAACAATCTGGAGAATTAAAAATTTATAAGTATTCTGAAGAAAAGGGAGTTACTTTAGAAGGAGTTACATTCGCATTATTTGGATCTGAAGAAGATGCTAAAACCAATAAAAATGCTCTTTATACAACTGATAAGACAAATTCTAACGGATACACAATTCTTAAAGACATTGCTTATGGAACATACTATCTAAAAGAAATTGATTCACCATTAGGATATAAAGTTTCTGATGAAATTAGGAAAATAGAAATAAATGAACAAACTACATCAATAACAGTGAGTTTCTATAATGAAACTACAACTAAGGAACTTTTAATCCTTAAAAAAGATAGTACTGGAAAAGCACTTAAAGGTGCAAAATTCGAGTTGTATAGAAAAGCTGATGATATCTATACAAAAGACACGCTAGTCGCTACAGCTATAAGTGACGAGAATGGTCATATAAAATTTGAGGGACTACCAGTGTCTGGTAAGTACTACATTAAAGAAGTTTCTGCACCTGATGGATATCTAGCTTTTGAAGGCAAAGTTGATATTGATGATTTGTTAAATAATGATTATAAAGATGAAAATCAAATAACTGTTATTAACAAAAAATTGATGAATTTGGAAGTTAAAAAGGATTGGAAAGATAGTAAAGGGGAAATTTTAGAAGCACCAGTAGATAAAATTTCTGTACAACTTTATAGAAATGATGAAAAGATTGGTGAGCCTATAAGTTTAGAGTCTTCTAACAACTGGACGTATAAGTTTGAAAATCTAGAATCACATAATCCAGAGACTTTTGAAGAGTATAAATATAGTGTGAAGGAAATTTATGAAGATAAAGAAGTTGAAGCTGGAACATGGATTAAGTTTGGAAATTATAATTTCGTAAACTCCTATTCTGAAATTTCAGAAGGAACTATTACAATTACTAATACAAGAGAAGATCTGATTGAAATAGAAGGCTCTAAGACTTGGGATGATAAAAACAACCAAGATGGAATTAGACCAAATTTAATTAAGGTAAATCTTTTAGCCAATGGTGAAATTGTTGAAACAAAAGAAGTAACAGCTGAAGATAACTGGACATGGAAGTTCACTGGATTAGCTAAATACGCTAAAGGCGAAGAAATTAAGTACACAATTTCAGAAGAACCAGTAAAAGGCTATGAAACAACAGTTGATGGATTTAATGTAACTAATACTCATAAGACAGAAACTATTGAAATTGAGGGATCTAAGACTTGGGAAGACAAAGATAACCAGGATGGAAAGAGACCAGAGAGTATCAAGATTAATCTTCTAGCTAATGGAGAAGTAGTTGAAACAAAAGAAATTTCAGCTAAAGATAAGTGGACATGGAAGTTTACTGCTTTACCTAAGTATGCTAGTGGTCAGGTAATTGAATATACAATTACAGAAGATCCAGTAGAAGGTTATGAAACAACAGTTGATGGATTTAATTTAACTAATACACACAAACCAGAAACGATTGAAATTGAAGGATCTAAAACTTGGGATGATAATAATGACCAAGATAGAATTAGACCAGAATCGATTACAATCACTTTATTAGGAAATGGTAAGAAAGTAGTTGAAAGAGAAATATCAATTAAAGATAATTGGTCATGGAAGTTTGTTGATTTACCTAAATATGCTGAAGGTAAAGAAATAGAGTATACAATCGCTGAAAACAAAGTAGATGGATACGAGTCAAAAATTGATAAATTTAATGTAACAAACACTCATAAACCAGAAACGATTGAAATTGAGGGATCTAAGACTTGGAATGATAAAGACAACCAAGATGGAATTAGACCAAAATCAATTACAATAAATCTTCTAATAAATGGGGAACTTGTAGAGACTAAAGAAGTAACAGCTAAGGATAACTGGACATGGAAGTTTACAGGATTAGCTAAATATGCTGAAGGTGAAGAAATCAAGTACACAATTACAGAAGAACCGGTTGAAGGCTATGAAACAACAGTTGATGGATTTAATGTAACCAATACTCATAAACCAGAAATAATTGAAATTGAGGGATCTAAGACTTGGGATGACAAAGATAACCAAGATGGAATTAGACCAGAATCAATTACAATAAAACTTTTAGCAAATGGAGAAATTATTGAAACAAAAGAAGTTTCAGCTAAGGACAATTGGACATGGAAGTTTACTGAATTAGCTAAGTATGCTGATGGAGAAGAAATCAAGTATACGATTACTGAAAATTCGGTTAAAGGATATTCAACATTATATAAAGATTTTGATATAGTAAATGAATACACTCCAGAAAAGACTTCAATAACAGTATTAAAAAATTGGGATGATAATAATAATCAAGACGGTATTAGACCAAAATCTTTAATAATAAAATTGCTTGCTGATGGTAAAGATACAGGTAAAACTTTAGAATTATCACAGAATAATAATTGGAAAGATTCATTTACTGAACTTGATGTATACAAAGATGGAAAAGAAATATTGTATACAATTGAAGAAGAAAAAGTAAGTGGATATGACATTATAAAAATAACTGGGAATCTATCAGAAGGATTTGTGATTACAAATACACATATGCCAGAAACGATTGAAATCGAAGGTTCCAAGATATGGGAAGATAATAATAATCAAGATGGAACAAGGCCAAATTCTATTAAGATAAATCTCTATGCAAATGACGAATTTGTTGAAAGTAAAGAGGTGACATCTAAAGACAGATGGGCATGGAAGTTCACCAAATTACCTAAGTATGCAGAAGGAAAAGAAGTAAAGTATACAATAACTGAGGACCCAGTTGACAAGTATGAAACAGAAATTGACGGCTTCAATATAAAAAATATACACGTACCAGAAACAATTGAAATTAAAGGTTCTAAGACTTGGAATGACAACAATAACCAGGATGGAATTAGACCAGAATCAATTACAATAAATCTTCTAGCAAATGGGGAACTTGTAGAGACTAAAGAAGTATCAGTTAAAGATAACTGGACATGGAAGTTTACAGGATTAGCAAAATACGCTAAAGGAGAAGAAATCAAGTACACAATTTCAGAAGAACCAGTAAAAGGCTATGAAACAACAATTGATGAATTCAACATCACCAATACTCATATACCAGAAACAATTGAAATTGAGGGATCTAAGACTTGGGATGACAAAGAAAATCAAGATGGAATTAGACCAGACTCAATTACAATAAATCTTCTAGCAAATGATGAAATTGTTGAAACTAAGAAGGTCACTGAATTAGATAAGTGGTCTTGGAAATTTACTAATTTAGCAAAATATGCCCAAGGTAAAGAAATCAAGTATACAGTTACAGAAGAACCAGTTGAAGGATATGAAACAACAATTGATGGATTCAACATCACCAATACTCATAGACCAGAAACTATTGAAATTGAGGGATCTAAGACTTGGGATGATAAAGACAACCAAGATGGAATTAGACCAAACTCAATTACAATAAATCTTCTAGCAAATGGTGAAATTGTTGAAACAAAAGAAGTAACAGCAAAAGAAAACTGGTCATGGAAATTTACTAGTTTCGCAAAATATGCTGAAGGTAAAGAAATTGAGTATACTATTTCTGAAAATAAAGTAGATGGTTATGAAACAAAAGTTGATGGTTTTAATTTAATAAATACCTATTTACCTAAAGATAAAGAAAAACCAAAGGCGCCAAAAACTGGTGATGACATGGTTTTAAGCTTATACCTTGGATCTTTAGTAGTAGGATTTATAGTGCTTTATTATATAAATAAAAAAGTAATAGAATAGTTTTATAAAATAAATAATTCAATACTTTTTTAAGTAATATTTAATAAAAAACGTCCTTAAAAGTTAGAAATAACTTTAAAGGACGTTTTAATTTTATTATAAAACATTAGTAAATATCTTGTATATGCTATAAATATTAATAATTAAAAATTAATAGAATAAGCTTTAATATGTCTATCCAAAAAACTCCAATATATCTCTATAAACCACATCCTTATCCTTTTCATTTAAGATGTCATGCTTCATGTTCGGATAAGTTTTTGAGTATACATTCTTGTATCCAAGATCACTTAAAAAGTCTAAACTGGATTTTACACCTTTTTTACCCTTGGTGATTATATCATCTTCTCCAACCATGTTATATATTACAAGATCTGGATTTTTAGTCTTATAGTCAGATTTTTTACCAAGCATTTTATTTAATTCAATCAAAGATCTTGAATAAGCAATTTTAAACTTAGAAATTCTAAGTGGATCCTTAGTTTTCTTATTAATATTTTCTGAGCTGTAACTTATAAAATCATCATCTTCAGCTCCTATAATTTTATTAATTAACCTGCTCTTAGTTTTATCGCCTAAATAAAAGCAAGCAATATTTTCTAAAAATACACCTATCCAAGCAGCTTTATTAACAGGTACAGTGCCCATTATAATCAATTTATCCAGTAGTCTATCATTTTCTCTTAAAAATAATCTTGCTATCATAGAACCCATGGAGTGACCTATCATGTAATATTTTAAGTCTGGATATTTTTCTTTCATGTACTTAGCTACCATCACTTCATCATCAATCAGTTCTTGGCCACGAGCCATGTATCCGTTGGGGTAGGAGTTAGATAGAGACCTACCATGACCTCTGTGATCATCCATTATAACAATATAACCATTATCGTTTAAGAATTTAGCAAAGTCCATATAATTTCCCGAATGTTCTGCTACACCATGCACTATCTGTACAACCCCTTTAGGATTATCACAAGTAAATATCCTTACAAAAAGATCAAAACCATCTGTATTGGTTAAATATATTTCTTCATAATTTTTTTCACTATAAACTGTTGAATGCTTGTAAAACTTACTAGCCATGTTTAATGACTTGTATTGTCTTTCCTTAATACAATAATAAATCTGTGGAATAAGCAAAATTAATAAAATAATATATAATATGTACACAAGAAACTCCTTAAAAATTTTAATTCATTATGTTATAAAAATACCCGTAAAAAGGATAAATAAGCATAGATTATTTAAAATAAAAAAAAAGATGACTCAAAGTCATCTTTCATGGTGTGTCATAAAGGATTCGAACCCTCGACCTTCTGGTCCGTAGCCAGACGCTCTATCCAGCTGA
>NZ_CAMPYN010000019.1 GCF_946998255.1 uncultured Helcococcus sp.
CTAAGGTCATAGTGGGTTAAATATGGATACTTGTCCCAGACTTCATCCAAAATAGTTTTATCAAGGTCTAAGTTTTTTTGTTCCTGGTCAAAGTACTCAGGATATACACTTACTCCAAGATCAATCTGTCCTGAATCCGGTCTTTCCTTATTTAATATCATCCTAAATAGACTAGTCTTACCACTACCATTGGCACCGATAAGGCCAACTTTTTCACTTCTGTAGATATTGAATGAAATATCTTCGTATAGTGAATTGCTTCCAAAAGATTTACTTATATCTTGAACTTTTAAGACATCTTCTCCAGAAACCTTTTTCGGATGAAATTCTAAGGCCATGGACTCATCATAATTATCAGGCTTTTTAAGGACTTTCATCTTATCTAAAAGCTTTTGTCTTGACCTTGATTGGGCGATCCCTCTTTTTCTCAAGGACCCACCCTGGCTGGCAAATCTCTGTATGATTTCCTCTTGCCTTTCTATCTCTCTTTGCTGGTTTTCATATTGTCTTTTTTCTATTTCAATTTCTTTTTTTCTTCTTTCAATGAAGTTTGTGTAATTGGTATTGTAGACCTTCAAGCTACCATTTTCTAATAAAAATATTTTCTTGGCTACCTGGTCTAAAAAATACCTGTCATGAGATATGAACACCACTATTTTTTTTGATTCTTTTATAAAGTTTTCTACAAAACTTATAGTATTTAAATCTAAATGGTTGGTAGGTTCGTCCAACAAAAGGACATCAGCATCAGATATCAACAATTTAGCCAATTCAATTCTTGATTTCTCTCCACCAGACAAGTGGTCTATTTTGTCATCAAACCTATCCTTAGAAAAACCCATTCCTACTAGGACTGACTCTATCTTGTTTTCGAAATATTGACCACCCAAATCAGTATACTTATCAAGTTTTTCAGCGTATTTAATTGTATTGGCCTCTAAATTTTCTAGGTCACTATGGTCATTTAATTTTTCTTCCAAGTCTTTTAACTCTTTTTCTAAATCATGGATATATGAAAAAACTTCTAACATTTCTTCAAATATTGTTTTACTACTTGAAAGACTTATATTTTGAAGCATATAACCTATTTTTAGGCCGTTTTTTATGTAAATACTCCCTTGGTAGTCATCATCTTTTCCAGAAAGTATGTTAAACAAGCTGGTTTTACCCGCTCCATTTGGGCCGACTATACCAACTTTATCATTTTTATCAATATGAAAACTTACATCTGAAAAGATTTCATCAGCCCCAAAGGACTTCCCTAGTTTACTAACTGTAATTTCTGCCATAAATACCTCTTTGATATTATAACATTTAAAAACAAAAAGAGTGCAGTCTATAAACAGCACTCTCTTATTCTTATCCTTCGTATTGGTCTGGGTTTCCCATATAGTAAATCAAGGTATATAAGGAATCACTTATTTGAATATTTTCAATTGGAATATTAGATTTAATATCTAAACTTTGTGGTACAAAATTCCAAATTCCTTTAATATTTTTTCCTTCAACCATATCTACTACGTCTTGAGCAGCCTCTTTTGGAACTGTCAAGACTAGGATATCAACGTCATTACTATTAAGGAAATCTTCAAGTTTATCAACACTTTTTACCTTAACACCGTCAATTTCTTTTTCTTTTAAGTCAAAGACTCCTATTATGTTAAATTCATTTGTTTCAAAACCTGAATAGTTATATAAGGCTTGACCTATTCTACCGTAACCAACGATAACTACATTGAATGAATTGTTTAATCCAATTATTTCATATATAGAGTTTTTTAATTCACTAACTCTATATCCATACCCTTGTTGTCCAAAACCACCAAAATGGTTTAAATCTTGTCTAATTTGTGAAGCTGTAAAACCTGTAATTTCACTCAATTGTTTTGATGAAATTTTTTCTACACCATCTTTTTCTAAAGTTTGTAAGTAATAGAAATATTTTGGTAATCTTCTAACAACTGCAGGGGAGACTTTATTTTTCATTGGCTCCTCCTTTTTTAAATTTTATATGATAAAAAATAAACTTTCATTATATATATTTTAACATATATTAACTAACTTTGCCTAGTTTTTCACAAGTTTTTGCTGTGTAAGATTTAGGATAATGCAAGTTATTATTCTTTATCAAGAGGAGAATTGCTTTTGTATTCTGGAAATATTAAGGTAAATTCTGATCCCTTACCCAATTCACTGGTTAATAAAATTCTTCCATCATGAAGGTTTACCACATTTTTTACAATTGAAAGACCTAGTCCTGTACCAGTCTTGTTTCCCCTTGATTTATCAGCTACGTAAAATCTTTCAAAGATTCTTTCTTGGTCTTCTTTTGAAATACCTATTCCATTATCTTTAAATACAAGGTAAATTTCATCATCCTTTGTGTAAGTATCAATTCTTAATTCTGGATTTTCATCTGAAGAATATTTAATAGCATTTGACACTAGATTCCTTATAAGATCATAAATAAGTCTTTCATGACCATAGAAATTTATTTTTTTATAGTCATATATTATAGTGAAATCTTTTTTATCAAGATAATGATCCACTGAATCTATTACTTCAATTATCAATTCACCTAGGTCAAAATTTATAAAACTCTCGGATTTTATTTGATTGCTATCCATTTTTGAAAGCTGGATGGTTTGATCAATCAATTCTAACAACCTATTTCCCTCTTTCAAAATCCTCCCTGCAAAGACTTCTACCTGGTCATCTTGAACCATTCCTGTAGCTATAAGCTCTGCATAGCCATTTATGGAAGTGAGTGGACTTTTCAACTCATGACTCACATTAGCCGTAAAATCTCTTCTCAATTCTGTTTTTTCTGATAATTTTTTCAAGGCTAACTTAATTTCATCTGCACTATAACCATAATTTCTAAGCAGGTCATAAACTTCAAGTTTTTGCCTATCCTCTACCGATCTTGGCACATCTTTTTCTAAAACTTTATTGGCAACATATTCCGTAAAACTGTTTAAGGGTTTTATAACTACTTTAACAATGGCTCTCCTTGCCAAGTATGATAAAGATATTATGGCTAAAATAATTATAAGGCTAGTAGTAAATGTATTTAGCCCACTAATATATGGATAATAATTTTTTAATATAAAAAGAAATAGAAAAAATATAGTAAGCGTAGTTGCTATTATCCAATAAACTCTTTTTTTCATATTATTCTCCTAATTTATAGCCTACATTTCTTACAGTTTTTATTAATTCTCCTTTTTTACCAAGTTTTTGTCTAAGAGTCCTAACATGAACATCTATAGTCCTAGTTTCTCCTGCATAGTCAAAACCCCATACCTGTTCCATTAATTTATTTCTACTTATAACAATATTTTTATTTTCCATTAGGTAATAAAGCATTTCAAATTCCTTATAAGTAAGAATAACCTCTTCACCTTCTACAAAAACTTTTCTTTTTTTATAGTCAATTAAAACATCTTCATAATCTATAACAGATACACTAGCGTCATTTTGAGGAACTCTTCTTAGGAGAGCCTTTATCCTAGAAATAGTTTCTAAAACACCAAAAGGCTTTGTAATATAGTCGTCAGCTCCCATGTCAAGACCCTTAACCTTGTCAAACTCATTATCTTTAGCTGTAATAATAATAACTGGGATATCCTTGTAATCTTCACTTTCTCGCAATTCTTTTAATATTTGATAACCATCTTTGCCATCTAGCATAAGGTCTAAAAGTATCAAGGATGGATTTACTTCTTTTATATTTGCGAAAAAAGATTCGTAGCCTGGATATCCAAATCCCCTATACCCATTATTATTAAGCGCATAAACTAATAGGTCTCTTATATTTTGATCATCTTCAACTACTACTATATTACGCATTTCTTCTCCTATTTTTTATAATTTTTTGCAGTTATTGAATAATAAACCTCTTCCGCTATATTTTCAGCGTGGTCACCTATTCTTTCTAAATATTTAGCAATCAAGAAAATATCTAGAGAATTTTTGGTTGCAAATCTTTCTTCTTTGATATCATTTATAACTTCTTCTCTAACCTTGTAGAAATATTCATCTACCTGATCATCCCTTGTCAATACTTGTTCTGTCAAGTCTAGGTCTCCAGATAAGTAGGCTGTCAAAGTATCTTCTAGCATTTTTATAGTAATGGCTGCCATACCCTTGATAGAACCTAAGTCGCTAGGCTCATATGACCTATTATTTAACTTAAGTATCAAGTAAGAAATATCCGCAGCTTGGTCACCTATTCTTTCCAAGTCATTAATCATTTTCATTGTTGTAGTTACAAATCTAAAGTCCGATGCTACAGGTTTTTCAGTAAGTAATATGGTAAGGGCTAAAGATTCAATTTCAGCTTCCATCTTATTTATTTCAGCATCAGCTTCGTAAACTTCCTTAGCTAACTCTACATCTTTTTCTTCAAGGGCTCTAATAGCATTTTCAATAGATCCTGTTACTAATTTACCCATTTCTATTAATAAATCATCTAAATTATTTAGTTTTTCTTCAAATCTAAGTCTCATTTGCCCTCCATTAACCAAATCTACCTGAAATATAGTTTTCTGTTCTTTCTTCTTTTGGATTGTTGAATATATTTTGAGTTGTGTCATATTCAATCAATTCTCCTAAGTAAAAGAAGGCTGTCCTATCAGATATCCTTGCCGCCTGACTCATAGAGTGGGTTACTATAATAATAGTATAATCTTTTTTCAACTCTTCCATCAAGTCTTCTATCTTAGAAGTTGCTATCGGGTCTAGAGCAGATGTTGGCTCATCCATCAATATAACCCTTGGTTGCAAGGCTATAGCCCTAGCAATACATAGTCTTTGTTGCTGACCACCTGAAAGATTTGTACCTAATTTATTTAGGTCATCTTTTACTTCATCCCATAGGGCTGCTTTTTTCAAGGAGTCTTCAACAACCCTGTCTAAGATTTTTTTATCTTTTATTCCTTGGACTCTTAAACCATAGACTACATTGTCATAAATACTCATTGGGAATGGGTTAGCTTGTTGGAATACCATCCCTACTTCTGTCCTAAGCTCAACCACGTCCATATTGCTGCCTTTAATATCTTTATCACCTTCTAAAAGAATTTTACCTTCTACCCTGCAACCTTCAATTAAGTCATTCATCCTATTTAAACATCTTAATAAGGTGGATTTTCCACAACCTGAAGGTCCTATAAAGGCTGTAACCTGGTTGGCAGGTATGTCCATAGTAATCCCTTTTAGAGCTTGGAAATCATTGTAGTAAAGATCTAAATCTTCTATTCTAAACATTACATTATCGTCTTTTATCTTTTCTACCATTTTTATTCCTTCCATTTTTTATTTAATCTACTTGTAATTATCTTAACTGAAATATTTAATACAAGTGTTATAGCCAATACGATTATCGAAATAGCAGATGCTAGTTCAAAGTTTGGTTGCTCACCACTCATGACTGACCAGATTTGAACAGCTAATGATGTTGCTCTTCCGGTAATTTGTGGTTGGTCTGATACAAAGGTACCCATTGTAAATAGCAAGGCTGCTGATTCCCCTATTATACGAGAAACTGATAATAGAACAGCTGTAAGTATACCTGCCAAGGCATTCGGTAATACAACCTTAAATACTGTTTGAGTTTCTGTTGCACCTAGGGCCAAAGATCCCATTCTTAATTTGTTCGGAACTGCTATAAGTGCCTCTTCTGTTTGCCTTATAATAACTGGTAAAATAACAACTACCATGGTCAAGGCACCCAGTAAGATATTTGGTGTAGTCGCTCCAAAAAGAGCTGTAAATGGGAAGAATACAACCATACCCATTAAACCAAATACTATTGAAGGAACCGCATTAAGCATTTCTATACATGATCTCATAAATTGTGTAAGTTTATTGTCTGGAGCTAATTCATTTAAGTAAATAGCTGCAAATATTCCTATAGGTAAGGCAAATAAAAGAGTTAGCCCTATCAACATAAGGGTTGCTTGAAGTGATCCCCTTATACCTCCTGCCTGGTTTTGGTAATTCATAGATACTAGGGTCGATCCGTTAGCATCTAGACTTCCAACCATGGATTGGGCATTTTGCTTAGCCTTTATACCTGCTGACTGAACTTTATCATCAGTTGTTCTAAAGCTAATCCTATCAACATTTACCCTGCCTATTTCTTGCTTTTGTCCTTTTGTTTCTCCGGCTATAGCATTTACTGCAGTATTTAAAGGAGAATTTTCATCTATATAACTTACAAGGATTAAACTTGTTTTGGAAGAATCTACAGCATCCTCAACTGCAAAACCAAATTTTTCAGAAAAATATTCATTTTCAGATAAATTGTCCGGTTTTGTAAAGCTTCCCGCCTTACCATCTTCAAAGTTAACCATATAATTTGTTTTATGGTAGTTTCCCTTGATCAAATCCCAAGACAAGCTATCCCATCCTCTGTTGAATACATAAACAAAAACAGAACCTAAAACAAATATGGCTATGGCTATAGACAAGTAGGTCATAAAATTTCTTATTCCATCACTTATCTTTCTCTTTTTAGTCATTCCCCTGTGGGTGCTTATTGAAGCTAATTGTAAATTATCTTGATTATTCATTAGCTATCCCTCCTATCTTCCTTTTTACTAGTTGAATAGATAGGTTTGTAATTAATACAATTATCATCAATACAATACCTACTGAAAATCTTATATCATAGTCTATACCTGATGTTTCGTGCAAGCCAGAAAGCATGGTTGATGTAAGTGTCCTAGTAGTGTCAAATAGGTTAAAACTTGGTCCAACCATGGCATTACCAGCTACCATTGAAACAGCAGTAGCTTCACCAAAGGCCCTACCTAAACCTAAAATTAATCCTGCAAAAATACCTGATTTAGCGGCTGTTAAAACTAATTTAAAATTGGTTTGAGTTTTAGATGCTCCCAAGGCTAAAGATCCTAATTCTATATTTTTATCTACTGCGGCTATAGCATTAATAGCTATTGATGTAATAGTTGGATAAATCATGATTGCCAATAGCAAAGCTACTGTCAAGGTTGAGAGTCCCCCGTGGGTTGTTTGTCCAAATAGACCAGCTATATTATCTACTAAATTACTTATATTTGCAGCAGCAAAAACCCCGTAAACTACTGAAGGTATAGCTGCTAGTAGTTCAACAACACTGGTGAAAAACATTCTTAACTTTTTAGGTGCAACTTTTACTATAAATAAGGCACTTAGAACTGAAATTGGAAAAGCTAAAATAGCTGCCAAAAACGCAGATATAAGTGTATTAATTATAATAAATCCTACTCCGTAAACAGCTGGGTTTTGGTCAGGTCTCCAAGTCATTCCTGTTAAAAAACTAAAGATGTTTTGTTGTTGACTTGATCCTCCTGCTTGTCCATAGCTTGGTAAAAATGGTCCTATCCCTTTTTTACCAACAAAGAAAAATATAAGGATTATCATTATGGCAGAAATAATAGCAGCCAATAGAAATGAATACCTAAAAAACTTATCTGTATTTTCCCTTCTTTTTCTTGAGGATGCACTAATTTCATCTCGTATATTTACGAAACTACTATCTTTTTCTTTCATGTGGTCTCCTTCAAATTTTTGTAATATTTGAAAAATAGGGGTAGCCCATAAGACCTAGCCCCTATTTCTTCACTTCTTGTTTTAACTTATTATTTTACTTCTTCCCAAGTATTTAATGCACCTGTAAAGATGTCAAATATTTGTTGTTTTGTTAGGTTTGTTAGTGGATTTGATTCAGCTACAGCTACAACAACTGCATCTTGGGCAAATACTCCAGAATGCATACCCTTTGCCACATCCTCTTCGGTCTTAAATTCTCTTGATGCAAATCCGATGTCCGCTGCATTTGCTCCATCTTTTTCATCACCTAAAACTCTCTTGTATCCATCACTTGAACCTGTATGCGCTGTAACGAATTGTACATTACCTGCTAGTGGTTGGAAGGCTTCAATAGCTGCTTTAAGAGCTTTTTCTACTGATGTTGATCCACCTGTTCTGATGCTTAAAGCTGAGTTATCTTGGTCTACAACTGGATGGTCAGCCTTTAATTCTTCCCATGGTTTTCCAGCTGTTACGTCAACAATACCACCAGCTGATGCTACAGCTTCTAAACCTTCTGTTGATTGAGTCATAAATACAATAAATGCATCTACTAATTTTTTCACATTTTCATCTGCATAATCTTCAACAGATCTTGTTACATATGAGAATGGTCTTTTTAACGCATATGAACCATTTAATACATTTTCTTCTGTTGCTTCTACACCTTCATATTGAAGAGCTTTAATTTTGTTTGCTTGGAAATCTGTTGTTAACGAAACATAACCTATAGCGTTGGTATCTTGACCAACTTTTGTTGCCATGTCACCATTACCTGAAGTTTCAGCTGCCTTATCAGTCAACTTTCCTTCAAAGTCGATTAATTCTTCGAAAGCACCTCTTGTACCTGATGAAGCATCACGTGTATAAACGTTGATTGAACCTGCTGCGCTTCCGCCATCTGTTCCAGGATTTACTTCTGTTTTTGTTTCTGTTGGGTTTTCAGCCTTTGTTTCTTTGGAATTGTTTGAACATGCTACCAAAGATAAGGTTAAAACTAATGCTAACAATATTGATATTATTTTTTTCATATTTACTCCTTTTAATTTTGAGATAAAGTATTTCTTTATCCTCGTTAAGTAAATAGTATTACCCGATTGTTAAATTGATATATGGCTAATGTTAAATATATGTAAAATCTCTTTGTTTTCGTTTACTGATTTTTAAATCAATTTATAACATATGATATAATAGATTAAGTTTTAGAAAAGGATGGATTATGAAAAAGAAAAATTTAGGAAACTTGTTACTAGTTATTATTTTTTCTTTACTGGTAACAGCTTCAATCTATTATAGTTTGACTTATACACTAACAAACTTTGAGAACATTTTTGCAACTATCTTTGCCAACAATAAGGGAACCTCCTTGAAGGTGGTCTTTGATATTGTAAAGTCAGCCCTACCAATATTTTTATTGGTCTTTATTATTTCCTATTTACTTTTAAGGAAATCCGATAAAATAACAGATAAATTTGAAAGTATTTTTGGCAAAGATTCTAAACTTTATAAAATAAGAATATTTTTATATAAAAAAGCCAATAAAATACTTACCATCTTGATAATAATAGCTATTATAGTATTGGGATTTGTTTTTAATTTATATTCTTACATATATAACAATATTTTTGATACAGAAATATATGAGGATGAATATGTAAACCCTGCTTCAGTAGAAATTAAATTCCCTGAAAAAAAGAAAAATCTTATTCACATCTACTTAGAATCAATGGAAACTTCAGTTTTTTCTAAGGAAAATGGTGGGGATTTTGATAAGAGCATAGCTCCTGACCTTGAAGACTTAGCTAAGGAAGGAGTTAATTTCTCAACAGACCAAGGACTAGGTGGTTTTATGCAAACACCGGGAGCAACCTGGACCCAAGGCGCTATGATAACCCAGGAAAGTGGCATGCATTTCAAAAGTATTTACACCTCTCATAAAGACTTTGACCCAGCCCTACCTAAGCTTGTTGCCATGGGTGATATATTAAAGGATAATGGCTATAATCTAGAAATATTGATGGGATCTGATGGAGACTTCCATGATAGGAAAGCCTTTTATGAAAAGCATGGCTATGAAGTTTATGATTATTTTACAGCCATAGAAAATGAAATCATTGATGAAGATTATAAGGTATTTTGGGGTTTTGAAGATGAGAAGCTTTTTTCTATAGCAAAAGATGAGATTACAAAATTATCTAAAAAAGATGAGCCCTTCGCCTTTAAAATGCTTACCGTAGACACCCATTTTATAGATGGATATACTGATGATTCATGTGAGTTGCCTTATGATAAAGCATATTACAACTCTTACCATTGTTCTTCAAAAAAAGTTGGCGAATTTGTAAAATGGATTAAAGAGCAAGATTTTTATGAAGATACAGTAATAGTCATCACAGGAGACCATATTTCCATGCAGGAAGCAGCCTTTGTAGAAAAAAATAGGCATGTTTACAACAGCTTTATCAATACTGATAAAACAGGAGAATATTCTAAAAATAGGCAGGCAACTACCTTTGATATTTTCCCAAGTATTTTATCAGCTATGGATGTAGAAATTGAAGGAAATAGGCTAGGTCTCGGTATAGATTTATTTTCCGGGCAAAAAACCCTAGCAGAAATTTATGGCTTTGATAAGTTTGCTATTGAATTAGAAAGAAAATCTAAATATTATCTAGATCTTACTCAAATAAATAGATAATAAAAAAATCTAAGTTGGCTATTTTTAGCTAACTTAGATTTTCTTTTTCTAATCTTTTTTATTTTTAGACTTTAATCTTAATTGAGTATTTAAAATCTTTTTTCTCATCCTTAAGTTTTTCGGAGTTACCTCTACATATTCATCACTTTCGATAAATTCTAGCATTTCTTCTAAACTTAAGTCTACCACAGGTGGTAGTAATGGAGAATCATCTGATCCAGCTGCCCTTATATTGGTTTTTGCTTTTCTTTTAATTACATTTATTTCAATTTCTAAGCCCTTAGGATTTTCTCCAATTATCATACCTTCATAGACTTCATCACCTGGTTCTATAAAGATATTTCCTCTTTTCCAAGCACTATCAAGGGCATAGGCTGTAGCTACACCTTGTTCAAAGGCAACCAAGGAGCCAACTTGTCTTCTTGGTATATCTCCCTTATATCTTTCATAAGAATCAAATTCTGTATTTATAATTCCTGTACCTTTGGTATCAGAAATAAATTCTTGCCTATAACCAATTAAACCTCTTGATGGCATTTTAAATACTATCCTAGAAAAACCAGTTGAGGTTGTTTCCATACTTTGCATTTCAGCCTTTCTTGATCCTAATTTATTGATAATAGTACCAACGTAGGTCTCTTCTACATCTATAGTAACTATTTCCATAGGCTCATAAATTTTACCATCTATTTCTTTAAATAAAACTTCTGGTTTGGAAACTTGGAATTCATAACCTTCTCTTCTCATATTTTCAATCAATACTGACAAGTGAAGTTCACCTCTTCCTGAAACCTTAAAGGCATCAGTACTTTCAGTATCTTCAACCCTTAAACTCACATCAGTTTCTTTTTCTTTATTTAGCCTATTTCTCAAGTGTCTAGAGGTTACATATTCTCCATCTAGGCCTGCAAAAGGTGAGTCATTAATTAAAAATCTCATGGCCAGGGTTGGTTCTGATATTTTAACAAATTCAATAGGATCCATATTTTCATTTTCAAGTAAACTATCTCCAATATGAATTCCCTCAACACCAGAAAGAGCTACAATAGATCCAGCAGATGCTTGGTCTACTTCTACCCTCTTCAAGCCTTCAAATTCATATAATTTGGTGATTTTTGCTTTAATCAACTTGTCTGTGTCATTATAATTTTTAATAATAACTTCTTGACCTGTCTTTATGGTTCCTTCACCTATCTTACCTATACCTATCCTACCTAAATATTCTGAATAGTCGGTTGTGGATATAAGCATTTGTAAAGGATTTTTTTCATCTCCACCAGGTTCTGGTATATAGTCTATTATTGTATCCATCAAGTCATCCAGATTATCTTTTTGATCTCCAAACTCTTTACTTGCAAATCCGGCCTTACCAGATGCATAAAGAATAGGTGAATCGATATAAGAATCTGGGGCTTCTAGCTTAATAAACAAGTCTAGAATTTCATCAACTACTTCTTCTACCCTTATATTTGCCTTGTCAATTTTGTTAAGTACTATAATAGCTGGTAAATTCAACTCTATAGCCTTTTTGATAACAAATTTAGTTTGAGGCATAACACCTTCAAAGGCATCAACTAAAAGTAAAACTCCATCAACCATTTTCAATACACGTTCTACTTCTCCACCAAAGTCAGAGTGGCCTGGTGTATCAACAATATTTATTTTTGTATCCCTATATTTAACTGCAGTATTTTTTGAAAGAATAGTGATTCCTCTTTCTTTTTCAATATCATCACTATCCATTACTCTTTCTTCTACCTTTTGATTAGCCCTAAAAATACCACTTTGTTTCAACATTGAGTCAACTAAAGTGGTTTTACCATGGTCTACGTGGGCTATAATTGCTATATTTCTTATATTTTTCATAAAAACTCCTTGCTTATGCTATTTTATCACACTTAAGCCTTATATAAAATAAAAAACTCCAAAAAATTAATTATCTGGAGTAAGTTTGATTTTGCATTTTATTTTATTGTTATCATAGTTTATATCATCTACTAGTGACTCTACTATGATGAGTCCTCTGCCATCTGGTCTTTTTTCTTCTACATTATATTTTCGCCTACAGGCTACACCAGATCCCTCATCTTGAACTAAAATTTTTATCTCTTTATTATCAATTTTTAATTTTAATAAAATCTTTTTGTTGCAATCGCACTTATTGCCATGCTCATAGCAATTTATCAAAAGCTCATTTAAAACCAGTCTAAAGTCGAAGAAAAGATCTTCATCAAGCATGCGCCTTGTATCTAGCAATATATTTTTTATTGCACTATTTATTATATTTAAATCACTTGATATTTTATGGTCATAAATATATTGCATAATCTTTCCTCCTTCTCATTTTATCTCTATTGTATGATTACCCGGTATAGCAGGATATAAACATTTTTTAAAAAATGTATGCTTTATTAAAAATATCTAGAAAATATATTTAAAATAAAACTGGTCTAAGAAATTTTTTTAATTTCCTAAACCAGTTTATTATTTTATTCTTAATTTGTAATTAAGAATAGTTTTAATTGGCATCAGTTATTACGCCATTTGCATCAAAGTTATATCTTCCACGTGTTAACAAGTCATTTGTTCTTATAATTAAGTAGTTTTCTGAAACTATTAATTCACCAGTTCTCTTTGCATAGTAGTATTCCCCATCTAGCTTGAATAAACCTTTATATGTTTTTTCATTATTTTCATAATAGAATAGTTTTCCATCTTCTTTGTATATTCCATTTTTAACAGTTTCTTTTTCAGTTTCTACTTCCTTTTCGGTTTCTGCTTCTTTTTCTGTTTCCTTTTCAGTCTCTACTTCCTTTGAAGTTTCCACTGTGTCATAAGGAGCTTCTTTTCCGATTATTCTTCCTTGATCATCAAAATCATATTTTTCACGTGGTAGTAAATCATTTGTTCTTATGATTAAGTAGTTTCCTGAAACTACTAATTCACCAGTTCTCTTTGCATAGTAATAATGTCCACCTAAAGCAAATAAGCCTTTGAATGTTCTTTGGTCATTTTCGTAGAAATATAGTTTACCATCTTCTTCGTAAATACCATTTTTAATATTCTTTTCTTCTTCAGTTTCTTTTTCGGTCTCTATTTCTTTTTCAGTTTCTTTTTCTGTTTCTTTTTCGGTTTCAATAGCACCTATTAAGATACCTTTTATATCAAATTCATATATACCTGCTGGAAGTAGGTTATTATGTTTGATTACTTCATATAATCCACCAGTAACTATTTGACCGTCTTCTTTAGCATAATACATGTCGCCAAATGAAGTAAAGAGACCTTCATAGTATGGTTTATTATTTTTGTAGAAGTATAGGCTATCACCTACAGTTACTATACCTTTTGTGATATAACCAGATCCATTGTTACCAAATATTAATTCTCCATTTTCGTCGAAGTAATATTTCTTAACTTCCAATAGATTATTATTTTTACTGATAACTTGGTCTGTAGATGCTACAAGTTTTCCATCTTCACCAGCGTAATAGTATTTTCCATTTTCTTCAAATAAGCCCTTGAAGTATTTTTCATCATTTCTATAGTAATATTTATTACCATCTTCTTCATATACTCCATTCTTCTTATTTGAATCTATATCTACTATCATCCTACCTAAGTCATCGAATTTGTATCTGCCTTTTGCTTTTAATCCATTATCTCTAGCAACATAGTAGCTTGTTGATCTTACTACTTCACCGCTTCTATTTGCATAATATAGATCACCTTGGTATTCAAAGAGACCTTTAAATACTCTTTCACCATTTTCATAATAATATAGTCCACCATCTTCAGAGTAAATACCATTTTTTAGAGGAATGATTAATCTACCTTCTTTATCGAATTCATAACTATCTTCTTTGATATCAAGACCATTAGTGATGTCAACATCATATATTCCATCTCTAACAGCTCTACCTTCTTCTTCAAAATAGTAATAGTCTTTATTTCCAAGAGAATCAGCAACTTCTACCAATCCCTTATACTTAACAACCATACCATTTTGTAGGTAGTATTTATCACCACCATCTTCATATATACCTGTATATGAATTTAATAAGACGCCAGTCTTTTCATCAAATAGATATTTATTTGTTGTACCATCTATTTCTTTTACATCACTTAGGCCTGTTTTTACATATCCATATTCATCAAAGAAATATCTATTTCCTTCTATTTCTTTCCATTCATTATGGTATGCTTTCTTATCATCAATGATGTAGGTCTTACCATTTTCATCTTCTTTCCAACCATCTTTTTGCTTCCATTGAGCATATAAAGTGATATCTTCTAGCTCGATAACTATTTCATCTTGGTCTTCATAGCTATCGCCAAAACCTTCAGGATCTGTATTCCATCCTATAAAGTCATAGCCGGATCTAGTGAATTTATTTTCTGGTAGTTTTACTATTTCTCCTACAGCTGATCTTATCTGATCCATAGTATTTTGGCCGCCATTAGCATCAAAGTTAATATTGAATTTAATTATTTCCTCTGATTTGTAGCTTGCAGTATAGTCTGTGTCAGCTTCAACCATTTTAATATTTGGGTTCCAGCCGTCAAATTTGTATGAATATTTTTCATCATCAGCCTTTTTAGGTGTATTCCCATCATATGTTGGAATATCACCATATGGTACATTTTCATCTATTTCAAGGACTGAACCATCTTCATCTAACCATCTCACTGTATATGTCTTGATGATTGGTTTAAATTGACTTGTATATACCACATCTTTGGTAACAGCATCTAATTTTGGTGACCAGCCACTAAATTCAAATATGTTTTGAGCAGTTTCTTGCTTAGTTGGAGTTTCACCCTTGAATTCTGGCATTTGACCATATTCATATTTTTCAACTAATAAGTCATTTTCATTTTCATCTTTCCAAACAACATTATATAGTCTCTTATTTTCTTTATATTTAGCTGTATAGGTAGTATCGCTTGTAGCCTTAACAACTTCCTTATCCCAACCTTCAAATTCAAAGGTTTTATCATTTGTCATTTGTTTTACTGGGGTCTTTCCATTGTATTCTGGTAGATCGCCATGTTTAACATCTTTATCTTCTTCAAGTAAAGTCCCATCTGCATTTACCCATTTGATGGTGTAAGTAAAGATATTTTCTTCAAATACGGCCTTGTAGGTCTTATCCCCTTCAACTTTAGAGATTTTTTGATCCCAGCCAGTAAATTTGTAACTAGCACTTTCAGAATCTTGTTTCCTTGGTAATCTTCCGCCATAGACTGGTGTTTCACCATATTTTTCTGAAGTAGATTGTAGTAGAGTACCATCGTGGTTTACAAATTTAATGGTATATTTTCTAGTTATTTCATTAAATTGAGCAATGTATTCCACATCTTCTTTAACTTCTACAAGGTCTTTGTCCCAACCAGTAAATTCATATTTAAATTGTTTAGTTTCTTCCTTGCTTGGTGTTTCACCTTTATATTCTGGAAGTTTTCCAAATTCTACATCTTCTTGATATAAAACATTAGAATTTTCATCTAAGAATTTAACACTATATTTATTTCTTGTACTTTCATAAGAAGCTATATATCTAATTAGATTTCCATCAACTTCTTTTTTCCATTCATTAAATTTATAGGTGAATTCCTGAGTTCTTGCTTTTGTTGGAGTTTCTCCATCATATTGAGGCTCTTCTCCAAATTTAACATCTGTAACTTTTTCTTTTAATACAGTTTCTTTATCTTCATCTAACCATACTACATCATAAAGGTTATCTACTTCTGTATACTTAGCTGTATATTCTACATCTTCTGTAACTTCTACAACTTCCTTGTCCCAACCATCATGAACATAATGAATCTTTTCATTACCTTCTTTTGCAGGAGCTTGAGGAGCTGTTGGTTTTGTACCATAGTCTACTTTCTCTGACTTGATTAGACCGCCATTTTCATCCAACCATCTAACTTCATATTGTCTTGGTTTAGATGTAAATGTCGCTTTATATTCAGTAGATTCTGTAGCTTTTGTTACTTCTGGAGTCCATTTATCAAAAGTATATACTCTCTTTTCATCCATTTCTTTTGTTGGAGTTTCTCCATCATAAGTTGGTAAAGTACTGTATTCTACTTCTTCATCTAATTCTAATAAAGAACCATCTTCATTTACCCATCTAATATTTATAATGTTTTCTTCTTTGTCATAAACTGGGGTAAAGATTATTTCATTATCTTCTTCCCTATATTCTTCCTTCCATTCTTTGAAAGTATAAATATAGTCAGCATCTGTTTCTTTTGCAGGTCCTTGAGGATGTTCTGGAAGTGAATCATTTACACCTATAACTACAGGTTCTTTTACTTGGTTTCCAGCTTCATCTAACCATTTTACAGTTATTCCTTCGTCTTTTACCCACATGTCTTGTCTACTGCTATATACAAAGTCTGTATTAGCTTGAGATAACATTGTTGGTGTATATTCTTTGCCTGTACCTGCATGTGTTTGACCATTTTTTAATCTTGCTGGTTCTACATCGATAGATCTAAAAGCATCTACTTTAGTTTTTCCATTAACATCATGGATGTATTGGTGAGTTTGTTCAATATCTTCATTAGATCCATTTACTAAACTAATCTTACCTGTTTTTTCACTAGATGTAATATTTGCCCCACCATTTGTAGTGAATATATACCCTTTAGATATTAATTCACCATTTATATCAATCAATACATCCTTAATATCTTTATCAGATCTTGCTGATGTAGCAGATTTAGGGTTTCTATAAACATTACTAAATTTCCCAGCAGATATTTGTCCTTTTCTAGTTGGTGAATATTCTACAGGAGCATATGTGAATGCTCTACCATATTTTGAAGCATATATATCCCAATCGTCTTTATCATATACATAGGCATTGTGACCTTCTTCAAGTATAACTTTAGCATCTTTATCAATAGTTACTTCTGAACCTGGTAGGAATGCTATACCACCATTAATTGTAGTATTTCCTGAATGGATATTTAAACTAAAGTTATTATTAATTGGTAATTCATAATCTTTAGAAGATATATTTATTCCTGAAAAACCAACGCTTAAAGATTCTAATGATGCATCGCCATATAGATCAAAGCTCATTCTATCTACTTCTGGATGATAAGTTTTAGTTATTTTACTTCCTTCTTTTAACCTAAATAGTGAATCATTTGATCCAATAAATTCCACACTTGGTGATAGATTTGAAGTCGAAAACCATCCACTACCAATTTTTATAGCACTTCTAACATAACCTGAAGCGCCATATTCATAAGTTAAAGGAACTTCTATATTTTGAACATAATATTGTAAGAATGGAAACACTCTATTTTTATTTCCTGATAGGTTTTGTAATACTCTTACACCCTTTAAGTCCCCGATTTGGATAGCTTCAAAGGTTCTACCACCATTTTTTACATCTACGTTACCTGAACCAAAGATATAGCCCCATGTATATAGGGAAGCTCCATTTTGTACTGTAATTTTGGAATTATCCTCTAATTCAATAGCCCCATAAGGTCCACTTACAGAACCAAGAGAGCTTGATGTAGTTAATTTTGCACTTACACTTATCTCACCTTGTAGATCTATCGATACATTTTCCGCAACTGTTAGCCTTCTAAATTCCTTAGGAGGCTCTTTGCTAGATTGTCCTCCAAGTCCTGGAGCATCTTTGTATAAAATATTTTTATCATCAAAAGGAATTAATAAGGTAATTCCTTTTGGAATAGTTACATCTTCTTCTAAAGTATGGTCTTTGATTAAGTTTATTACTTCTTTTCCATTTTCTTGTGCATATTTGATAGCATCCTTTAAGCTTCCAAACTTTTCTTCACCTACACTAAAATATTGGTCACCACCAAATACTCCAGAAACTACCCCACCATCTTTTACATAGACAGTGGTTTCGCTTTCTGTGGATATAGTTTCTCCATTATTTTCCCATTTTAATAACCTTAATGTATCAGTATTATTAGCTTTAAGCTTAAATCCTTCTGAATATTGCTTAGTTAAAGTAATATCTTCAGTAACTTCTTTCCCATCAACAGAATATGATCCTTTTTCTGGGGCTTTGAAGGTAACTGTAGTCATTTCAACTTCACCAAATACAATGTTTGATAAGTTTACTTGTGATTTTTCACTTGCTTCAGCTTTTGATGTAGCCCTAATAACTACACTATCTCCAGCATCTAAGCTTTTAGAAAATGAATCATCACTAGTTACTTCTTGTCCATCTATAGTAACTAGAGCATTATCTAAAACTAAATTATAGTCAAAAGATAAGGTCTGAGTTTTATCAGATGTGTTTTTTAGAGTTAAAACTGCGGTTCTATCGTAATTTGAGAAGAAACCTTCATATCCTGTTCCTCTAAATATTTTAGCTTCTAAGCTGTTACCTGCAGTTATAAATGTTGCTGTTGGTTCTTTTTTATAATCAAATTCTTTCGCTTTATCATATACATCTGCATAAACATCAGATGTTTTATCTTTTTCTGCTATTTCCTCTTTCCAAGTAGCTTCTAATCCATCTAGATTAAACCCATCTACTTTATTACTCGCATACGCTACATTTGATACATTAGGTATAAATGGTAGCAGTAAAAGCATCGCAAGTAATAGGCTTACTACCCTTTTTATACTTTTATTTTTATTAAACGAATACATAATTTTCCCTTTCTTGTATGGATTAATCTACCATTTGTCCTTTTTCATTAAAGTTATATCTTCCACGTGGTAATAAATCATTTGTTCTTATGATTAAGTAGTTTTCTGAAACTATTAATTCACCAGTTCTCTTTGCATAGTAGTATTCCCCATCTAGCTTGAATAAACCTTTATATGTTTTTTCATTATTTTCATAATAGAATAGTTTTCCATCTTCTTTGTATATTCCATTTTTAACAGTTTCTTTTTCAGTTTCTACTTCCTTTTCGGTTTCTGCTTCTTTTTCTGTTTCCTTTTCAGTCTCTACTTCCTTTGAAGTTTCCACTGTGTCATAAGGAGCTTCTTTTCCGATTATTCTTCCTTGATCATCAAAATCATATTTTTCACGTGGTAGTAAATCATTTGTTCTTATGATTAAGTAGTTTCCTGAAACTACTAATTCACCAGTTCTCTTTGCATAGTAATAATGTCCACCTAAAGCAAATAAGCCTTTGAATGTTCTTTGGTCGTTTTCATAGTAGTATAGCTTACCATCTTCTTCATAAATACCATTTTTTACTTGCTTGTCTACTTCCGGTTCTTTTTCTGTTTCCTTTTCGGTCTCAGTTTCAGTTTCTTTTTCGGTCTCTATTTCTGGTAATGGATCCACTTCCGGTTTTACTTCAACTATCCTTCCCATTTCATCAAAAGTATAGTAGGCACGTGGTAATAAGCCATTGTCCTTTGTTACATAATATCTTTGCGATACTACTAATTCACCAGTTCTCTTTGCATAATAGTAGTCACCATTAAATTCAAATAGACCTTTGTGTGTGATAGAGCCATCTTTATAAAAGATGTATTTACCGTCAACATAGATGATTCCGTCTCTTACTTTTATGCCATCATCTTCTTTTTCGGTTTCTTTCTCAGTTTCTACTTCTTTTTCAGTTTCTTCTTCATCCTTTGTTTCTTCTGGTATTTCAGGTATTACTTGGTCATCATCTTTATCGAATATAAGTTTACCACTCTTGTCAAAGTAATAATCTTTTCTTTCTAAAAGACCGTTAGTTATTTCTGGTGTATATCTTACGTCTTTTATAGCCCTATAACTGTTGCTGAAGTAGTAAAAATCATTTCCAACCCTTACTAATCCTTGTGCTTTTTCTAGCTCACCATTCTTTACTAGGAAGGTATTATCTCTATCGTCAACAACAAGTCCGCTATAGTTTTCTTGGAAAACATTGTTTTCGTCGAATAAATATCTGCTATGTCTTTCTCCATCTGGAGTCCTTGTGATTCTAAAACCTTCAGCTAAATATTCATTAACTAGGGCAAAGTATTTTTTACCATCTACTTCAAACCATCTGTTTTTATATGGAACATCTGCCCATAGGTATTTCCTACCATTTCTAGCATTTACAAATGCGCCCTTAATTAATCTCTTATCCTTAAAGGTGTATTCATTTCCATTAACACTGTATTTTCCATCTACGGCTTCAAAAGTTTCTGGTGAGAAGTAATAGTAATGAGCATTACCATTTTCATCTACTATTTCTCTCCAACCATCTCTTAATTCACCATTTATAGCGTAGTAGGTCTTGTCATCTTTTTCGATTAAGCCATTTATCTTACCTTGGGAAACACCATTAACATCAAATTTGTAATAGTATTTGTTTCCTTCATCTTGGTAGCCAGGTACTTCATGGATTCCTGTTAGCTTTTTATTGTTGTCATAGTAGTAAAGTCTGGAGTCTTCATTTGACCAACCTTGTTTTACATTTTTATCTAATACATATTTATCTCTAAAGGAAGCAAATTCATTTTTAAATGAACCACCCTTTTCATTTTCATTTGTTGGGTTTACAAACTGTTTCAATCCTGTTTCTTCACGAAC
>NZ_CAMPYN010000020.1 GCF_946998255.1 uncultured Helcococcus sp.
GAAGAATTTTTAACTTATGAAGATCCAAGCCAAGCATTTCCAAATATTGAAATAAAAGAATATGAAGGACACCATGGAGACCACGACCATGATCATGACCATGATCACGACCATGACCATGATCATAAAGAAAGCAAAAATAGTGGTAAAAATATTTTTTTAGGAAGCGGTTCTACAACTAGAGCTGCTTCTAATTCTGTAAAAAAGAAATCTACAAATGAAACAAAAGAAAAAGTGATAAGAATAGCAAAACATGGAGACCATTACCACTTATATACAAACAAGGGTAATGAGTATATAACTTATACAAATCCGAGTTCTCAATATCCTGGTATAAAAATTGAAACATACCATGGTAGTCATGACCATTCTTCTGTGGCTAAAAATAATAAATCTAATAAAAAATTAAAAAAGAATACAAGTTCTACAAATACGAAATCAAATAATAAAACTTTAGCTAACAAAAAAGCTACTAATTCTAAAGATGATAGAAATGAAAGAATTAAAAATCTAAAAATTACAAATATTTTAGGTAAGGCTAAGGTAAATAGATTTGATATAGTTAAAATACTTCAACATGGTGACCATTATCACTTATATGATTCTAAAGGTAATGAGGGGATAGCATATGAAAATCCTAAAGACCTATTTCCAAATGCGATATTTGGAGAATATAAGGGAAACCATGGCGATAAAAAACAAACTGATAATAAAGAAAAAAATAATATAGATAAGAAACCAGAGAATCAAGATCATAATCACGACCACAATCATGACCATAGCCACGACCACAATAGTGAAGGAAAATTTGAATGGCCAAAAGGTGTTACAAGAATTTGGCAACATGGAGACCACTATCACTTATATATAAACGAAGAAGAAATAGCTATAGTTCATGAAGACCCTAGACCTCATTATCCAAATGCTGAATTCATAGCAGATGATTCGGATGCGAATAAGGATATCGAAGTTAAAGATTCTGAATTATTTACTTATGACTCAATAAGTCCAGAACTTCACAAAGGTGTAATTCCTTACCTAGATGACTTAAAAAATATGACTGATTTTGGTAGCTTAAAAAATACTGATTTACCTGTATATGGTACAAAAGAAAGGGAAGATATTTTTTACTGGTTACATGGTGGACATTATCATGCTATTAGTATTAAGCAAATCATACAAAACTCTAAAGCTGGAAAATATAATGGTTATACTGCTAAAGAAGTTGTTGCTACAGTAAAATATTTACTAAATAACGACTATGAAATAGAAGAAAAAGAAGTTGATTTTGATAAAGCACAAAAAGTAAAAGATTATCTAATAGACCAATACAAGGCTGATCCATTTGATGTAATGCATATAGGCAATTTGATATATGTTACAGATCCAAAAACTTCAGACCAATATACATTTAATTTAGATGACTTTGAAATTAAAAATAATCAAGTTAAATATAAAAAAGAATTTCCAGGTAAATAAAGAAAAGGGGCTATTTTTCAACAGCCCCTTTTTTTTCAAAAATTGTACTGTAGATAAATGCATTTCTTGCACCACTTCTACTTTTCAATATATTTTTATATTTTTTTGTATTTTTTTTCTTTTCTAAATTAGTAAATTCCAAACTATCATTTTTTTCTCTTTGAAGAGTTTTAACTTCTGCATTCCTTTTAGTCTCTTTATATCTTCTAAGTCTTTCTTCGATAGGAATATCTTCGATATTTTTATTTACATCTGCTTCAATAAGAGTTTGAAATTCAGTCGGATTTTCCCTTTTAATATTTGTTTTTACAGAAGATTTTTTACCTGATTTATAGTTTTTATTCTTATATTCTTTTTCTATTCTTTGTAAAAATTCTTCCGCCTTTTTACCATTTTTATTTATTCTATCTTTTCTAGCCTTATCTGATTTTAGCTGTTCTGATACAACTTCATTCCCAATCTCTGCAAGTTTAGATAAAAGATCTATTAATAAACCCATATTATTCCCCCTCTGTTGGGTCTAATTCATCACCTGCAATAGAATTTCTCATATCAGTGTCAGCTATAACATTTTGTAATTTATAATAATCCATGTATCCCATCTTACCTGATTTTAATGCTTCAGCTAATGCAAGTGGAACTTCTGATTCTGCTTCTACTACTTTTGCTTTCATTCGTCTTACTTCTGCTTGCATTTCTTGTTCTTGGGCAACAGCCATAGCTCTTCTTTCTTCAGCTTTTGCTTGAGCTATCTTCTTATCTGTTTCCGCTTGGTCAGCTTGAAGTGCAGCACCTATATTTCTTCCAACGTCAACGTCTGCTATATCAATAGATAAAATTTCAAAAGCGGTACCTGAGTCTAAACCTTTAACAAGAACATTTTTTGATATGATATCTGGATTTTCTAAAACTTCTTTATGTGTTGTTGATGAACCTACTGTAGTTACGATACCTTCACCAACTCTTGCTATGATAGTTTCTTCACCAGCACCACCAACTAATCTATTTAAATTTGCTCTTACTGTTACTTTTGCAATAGCTCTAATTTCAATACCATCCATTGCTACCGCTGCAATTGTTGGCGTTTGTATAACTTTTGGATTTACAGATATTTGTACCGCTTCGAATACGTCTCTACCTGCCAAATCTATAGCTGCTGCTTGTTCAAATTCAAGATCAATGTCAGCTCTTTGAGCTGCAATCAACGCATCCACTACTTTACTTACATTACCACCTGATAGATAATGCGCTTCTAATTCATTAATATTTATTTTAATTCCACCCTTTGTTGCTTTAATAAGTGGATTGATTATTTTAGAAGGGATTACTCTTCTCATTCGCATACCAATAAGTGTGCCAAGTCCTACTTTTACACCTGAGAATGCAGCTGTAATCCACAATCCAACAGGAATAAATCTAAAGAAAATAGACACAAACATTATTACTAGTATTGTAATAATTCCTACGCTAAAAAATCCACTATTGTCTAATAATGCTAAAACCATAATTATCTCCTATTTATTTTACAATATAATGTGTTTCCTTCAACTTTATCTACAATCACTGTGTCTCCTTTATCAATAAAGTCTCCATAGCTTGTTGCTACATATACCTTTTCTTCAATTTCAATCTCGCCATAAGGTCTTAATGTTTTGTTTACAATACCCATCTTTCCTATTAAATCTTTCGTATCTAAATTTGGACCATTTCCTTTAGCTTTAGACAAGTTAGTATTTAATACTATTTTATTAGTATCCATGTTTTTTACGAAAGACTTCACGAGTATAAAATCTAATATTAAAGTTATAAATATAGATATTAAAACGTACATAACAACATTTTCAATATTACCAGCTGCAAGTATTGATTCAAATATCAGATACCCTCCAGTTATACCGAAAATTCCACCAGGTACGAAAATCTCTATTGAAACTAAAGTCAACGCAATAGTTAACAGCAATGTAAATAGTACTGGGTTTGTTATAAACTCTTTAAGCATACAACCTCCTTGTAATATGGGATTATCTTAATAAAACTTTAATCCACTTATACAGCTTAATTATACCTTAAAATCAATATATCAAGCAATAAATTAATATTATTTTATTTAAAAAGTTAAAAAGGTAGTGTATCAGAAATTTAGTCATTCTGACACACCACCTTTGTGAATATAAATATTTTTTAATAAGCGTATTTTATATCAGCTTCACCAGAAACTTGAGAAGCTATTATTTTCTTTGCAGCTTCTTTGTATTCTTCTGGGCTATCATTTTTGATTAAATTATTATCGCCTAAAATATTTTCTCCATTAAACACTACAAATACGCCAGTAGTTGATTCTTTATAATAAACGGCATTACCAATTTTATTTTCACCATATCTTACAATATAGCCGATAGAATCTTTAGTTTCATATTTTGCAATGGCTTGTAGGTGTTCCTTAGGAAATTGGTTATAGTTTAAGTCATCGCTTTCTATAAGAGTAACTGAATAATCTTTTAAGAAATTTTGCATTTCAGTAGTTAAATCACTGTTTAACTCTTGTGCTTCTGATTCCTTTACTTTAATTTCTTTTGATTTAGGATTGTCAGCTCCACTTTGATCATCTTTAACAACTATATTATTTCTAGTTTCATTTTTGCTTTCTGCTTTTGTTTCTGTCATAGTTTCTTTAACAGACTCTTTAACAGATTCATTGACAGTTTCTTGTTGAGTTTCTTTTTGTTTTTTGTCAGAACATGCAACAAAAATTAAACTCAAGGACAAGATTGACAATATGATTTTGATTTTTTTCATATTAATCCTCCTATTATTCTAATATGTTAGCATAAATAGGATTTAAAATAAAGTATTCTAACTTTCATAAGTTTATAAATTCATGGACTTATAGTATAATACACATATAAATATGACTAAGTTTGGAGGCTAATTATTAAAAAAATATATTATGATATAAAAGACGAGCAAGCAGTAAGAATCTTGTTTGGAGATTTAGATAAAAATATAAACTTTATAGAAGAATCTTTTGGAGCTAGGATTAAACTCGATGATGGTAGACTAAAGATAAAGGCGGATGAAAACTTGTTGCCTATGATAAGCCATCTAATTGATGTTTTATTTGAAATTATTGAAAGTAAAAATACTCTAAGCATCGAGGATGTAAGATATGCTATCGAGATGGAAAAGAAAAATAATAGTGATAAGATAAAAGATGCTCTAAATGATGTAGTAGTAACGACTTATCAAGGTAAACCTATAAGACCAAAGACCATTGGTCAAAAAAAATATGTGGATATGATTAGAAATAATGGTGTTGTCTTTGGTATAGGACCAGCCGGTACAGGGAAAACTTATCTTGCTATGGCAATGGCTATAGAAGCTTTTAAAAATAAAGAAGTAAATAGGATTATACTTACAAGACCAGCTGTTGAAGCTGGAGAATCACTTGGTTTTTTACCTGGTGACTTACAAGAAAAAATAGATCCATATTTAAGACCTCTTTATGATGCCTTGTATGAAATTATGGGACCTGAAACCTATCAAAAATTGATGGAAAGAGGACAAATAGAAGTTGCTCCTTTGGCTTATATGAGAGGTAGAACCCTGGACAATTCCTTCATTATTTTAGACGAAGCGCAAAACACTACTGCTGAACAAATGAAGATGTTTTTAACCAGGATGGGTTATGGCTCAAAGGCTATTATCACTGGTGATATCACCCAACTAGACCTTCCAAGAGGTAAAAAATCAGGTTTAATTACAATAAGGAAAATCTTGAAGGGTATAGAGGGGATAAAATTTATAGAATTAGATAGTAGTGACGTAGTTAGACACCCTCTAGTACAAAGAATTATAGAAGCTTACGATAAATACGACCAAGAGATGCAAGAAAAATATGAGCTTAGAAATAAAAACAAAGAAAATAAGGAATAGGTAAATGGATATTCTTATAAACAATGACAATGAAGATATAAAAATATCTGATAATATGTTAAAAAAAATCGAAGAAGCTTTAAAAACTGCCTTAGATTTAGCAGGTTATGGTCAAGATTACGAAATTTCTATATCGGTTGTTAGTCCAGAAGAGATAAGGGAGTTAAATAGAGAATATAGGTCTGTAGATAAGGAGACAGATGTATTATCATTTCCCTTGTTTGAAAGAGGACAAATACCGAAATCTGGTATGCTTGGAGATATAGTTATTTCAAGTCAAAGAGTAAAAGAACAGGCCAAGGAATTCAACCATAGTGAAGAGAGAGAATTTATTTACCTTTCAATTCATTCTTTACTTCATCTTTTGGGCTATGACCATATAGATGATGAGGATAGGCTAGAGATGAGAAGTAAAGAAAAAGAAATAATGAAAAAATTAGGTATATTCAAATGAAATCATATGATGATGAAGAATCAAGAAAAGTAAAAAATAATAGCAAGATAGTTGATTCTTTTAATAATGCTATCAATGGAATTATCGAGAGTATAAGTACAGAAAGAAATATGTTCTTTCATATGTTTATGGCTTTTTTTGTCATAATACTAGCCATGATATTGGATTTTACTAGGCTGGAATTGATAGTCATTGGTCTGACAGTTGTTTTTGTTTTAGTTGCAGAATTATTTAATACTGCAATAGAAGTTTTGACTGATTTGACTACGGACAATAAATACCATGAACTTGCAAAAAAAACGAAGGATATAGCAGCTGGTGCAGTTTTACTTTCTGCTATAGCTTCTGTTTTTGTTGGTTATCTATTGATATATCCTAAAATAAAAGACATGATAGAAAAAGGCTCTATTCAATTTAAAGCTATGCAAAATGTTGAACATATGATAGTTATTTCCATAGTAGTAACTTTGATAGCTGTTCTTTTGTTGAAAGGGATATTTTATAAAAAAGATACCAGCCACCTATTTGGAGGTAGTGTATCTGGTCATTCAGCCTTAGCTTTTAATTTATCAACAATAGCAACGATTTTAGCTGATAATATAACACTAATTGTTATTGTTAATATGCTTGCTATAATAGTTGCGGAATCAAGGTATGAAGCTAAAATTCATAGTCTAAAAGAAGTTATTTTGGGATCTATTTTAGGAATATCGCTAGCTTTATTATTATTTATGAAATTTATATAGGAGACATATGTTTAAATCAGGATTTATAACAGTTGTGGGTAGGCCAAATGTTGGAAAATCAACCCTACTTAACGGTGTGATTGGTGAAAAAATTTCAATTATTTCAGATAAACCACAGACTACCAGAAACAAAATACAGATGATATATACAGATGATAGGATGCAAGCCATATTTTTAGATACTCCTGGCATTCAGATGCCTAAAAACAAGCTGGGTGACTATATGCTAACTGCATCTAAATCTACATTAAATGAAGTTGACTTGATAACATTTATGGTTGATTTGAGTGAAGATATAGGAAGGCTAGACCAGTATATTTTAGATGAATTAGCTGGTATATCAACTAAAAAGATATTACTAATAAATAAAATAGACTTAGCAGAGGATGAAAAGCAAATACAAGAGTTGATTGGAAAGTATGAAAAAATGAAAGCTTTTGAAAGAATCATTCCTATTTCAGCCTTGGAAGAAAAGAACTTTGACCAATATTTTGATGCCGTATATGACTTGCTTTCAGAAGGTCCTATGTATTATCCATCAGACTATATTACAGACCAACCTGAAAGAAATATAATTGCTGAAATAGTCAGAGAAAAGGTGTTGAGAAATATGCACCAAGAAATTCCTCATGGTATAGCTGTTGAAGTTTTGCAGATTAGACAAAGAGAAGATCGAGACTTATTAGATATTGATGTTAACTTATTTGTTGAACAAAATTCCCACAAGGGAATGGTTATAGGAAAAGGCGGAAGCATGCTTAAAAAAATAGGTAGCGAAGCTAGACAAGATATTCAAAATCTAATGGATTCAAAAGTTAACTTAAATATTTGGGTTAAGGTTGCAAAAGATTGGAGAAAAAAAGACTTGAGGTTGAAAGACTTTGGATACATATAATTTTAAAGGCTTAGTTTTTAGGTCGGTAGATTACGGGGATACAAGCAAAATAGTAACCGTACTTACTGAAGATAAAGGTTTTATCTCTCTAATGGCTAGGGGGGTAAAAAATCCAAAATCGAAAAAGCAAAATTTAGTTGCAAGCTTTACTGAAATGTATTTTGAAGCCAACAGGTCTGGAGATTTCTATTATTTAAAAGATGGGGAAATTATTAATGACAATTTAAATTTAAGACAAGGTCTTATAAACATATACCTGGGTCAATTATTTTTAGATATTGTTGAAAGGACATCTATTAAAGACCAGGTAGAAAAAGATCATTATTCTCTATTAGCCAAATCTTTATCGGCTTTGAATAATAATAGTAACAAAGAAGATATTCTCAAGATTGCTAATATGTTTTTAATAAAATATATATCCATGATAGGCTATAAACCATCTATATTTTCTTGCTTGAAATGTAAAAAAAGAAAGTTCAAACAAGTGTATTTTTCAAAAGAGTTAGGTGGAATACTATGCCAAAACCATTATACAGAAAATGCTATTAGACTTAGTTTTGAAGAATATCAATATTTAATTGATATTTTATTAGGAGTTTTTGAAAAGCTTGGTATAATAGATGGTGGAATAGATCAGGTCAAGATTTTTAATTTAATAACTGATTTTATATTTTATAATTTAGATATAAAGCTTCCGGCTTCCTTAAATATGTTCAAGAAGCTTATAGGAGCTAATTAAAGGAGTAAGAATGAATTTACAAGAAATGATGGATAAGTTAAAGTCCTTCTGGGCTGAAAGAGGTGCTGTAGTCCTCGAACCTTATGATGTGGAAAAGGGTGCAGGTACTATGAATCCTAATACATTTTTAAAATCATTAGGACCAGAACCTTGGAAAACTGTTTATGTAGAACCATCAAGAAGACCATCTGATGGTAGGTATGGTGAAAATCCCAACAGATTATACCAACACCATCAGTTACAAATTATATTAAAACCAACACCAGAAGACATCCAAGATATCTATCTAAGATCTCTTGAAGAGATTGGTATAGATCCAAGTATTCATGATATTAGATTTGTTGAAGACAACTGGGAATCACCAACTTTAGGAGCTTGGGGCGTTGGCTGGGAAGTTTGGCTAGATGGAATGGAAATTACACAGTTTACTTACTTCCAACAAGTAGGGGGAATTCCTTTAGATATAGAGACTGGTGAGATTACAATGGGAATCGAAAGATTAGCCATGTATATTCAAAATGTTGATTCGGTATACGATTTAAAATGGAATGATGAAATCACCTATGGTGACCTATTCAAAGATGCGGAATATGAAAATTCTGCTTACGCCTTTGACCATGCAGATACTAAGATGTTATTCAAAACTTTTGAAATGTATGAAAAAGAAGCTGAAAGATTATCTGAATTAAAATTAGTATTACCAGCCTATGACTACACTTTGAAATGTTCTCATATATTCAACACCCTAGATGCTAGGGGAGCCATATCTCAATCTGATAGAAACAATTATATTTTAAAGGTGAGAAATTTAGCAAGAAAAGTAGCGGAAAACTATTTAGAAAAAAGAGAAGAACAAGGATTCCCGTTATTAAATAAGGGGGAAAGTAATGAGTAATTATTTATTAGAAATTGGTGTTGAGGAGTTTCCTGCTAAGCACATTCCTAGTACAGAAAGCCAATTAAAAAATAATTTGGAAAAAACTTTATTAGAAAATAATTTTACTTTTGAAAATATAAAGGTTACATCTACACCAAGAAGATTTTCATTATTGATAGAAAATATTGAAGCTAATAAGAGTAACCAAAAAGAAAAAATCAAAGGCCCTTCAAGAAAGATTGCCTTTGATGACCAAGGATTGCCAAGCAAGGCCTTACAAGGTTTTATGAGGTCTAAAGATATTAGTCTTGAGGATATTGTCTATGAGGAAGTAAATGGGGAAGAATACATTTATGCTGTTATAGTTAAGGAAAATAAAAAACTTGATCAGCTATTAAAAGAAAGTGTTCCGCATATAATTAAAAATATATCCAACCCTAGACAAATGAAGTGGGGTGGTAAAAACATAAGATTTTTAAGACCTATTAGGTGGATAGTGTCACTGTTAGATGATGCGGTTTTGAAATTTGATTTAGAAGGTATAAAAGTTTCAAATGTAACTAAAGGTCATAGGACTTTAGGATCTGACAACATTATAATTACCTCAATAGATGAATACGAGAGCTTACTAGAGGCAAATTATGTAATTATTTCAGAAGAAAAAAGAAAGAAAATGATTCTTCGAGGAATAAATAGACTTTCTAAAGAAATAGGTGGACACTATTTAGAGGATGCAGACCTATTAGAAGAATTAGTTTATATAAATGAATATCCAACAGCTTTCATGGGTAAATTCGATGCTGAATATCTAAAGCTTCCGAAAGAAGTAATTATCACCCCGATGAAAGACCACCAGAGATATTTCCCAGTTGAAGATGATGATAACAATCTTTTACCATATTTCTTAGGTGTAAGAAATGGGGATGATAAAGGACTAGACATAGTAGCTGCAGGTAATGAAAAGGTGCTAGTAGCAAGACTTGAAGATGCTAAGTTTTTCTATGAAAAAGACATGGAGAAAAAACTTGAAGAATATGTTCCAGAATTAGAACATGTTGGTTTCGTAGAAGGATTAGGTAATATGCTTGATAAAACCCAAAGACTTGAAAAGCTAGTCGAGACTTTAGGTGAAAATATTGAAAGTGGCTTAGATGCTATAAATATTTCTAAAAGAGCTGCTTATTTAGCGAAGGCTGACCTAGTTACCCAGACTGTTATAGAATTTACTGAATTACAAGGTATTATAGGTAGGGTTTTTGCAGAAAAATCAGGAGAAAGTCCTTTAGTTGCTAAGGCTATTGAAGAGCAGTACATGCCAGTAAAATCAGGGGCTGCTTTACCAGAAACTATCAGTGGTAGAATTTTATCCATAGCTGATAAATTAGATACCATTACAGGTCTTCATTCTGCTGGAATTGAAGTAACTGGTTCTCAAGATTTATATGGTCAAAGAAGGGCTGTTTTAGGTATATTAAATATACTTATAGAATACAAGATAAATGTAGACCTAAGAGCGATGATAAGCGAATCCTTATACAATTATGTAGATATGTTTGGGGAAAACTTTGAGTTCAAAGAAGTTAGAGATAAGGTTGAAAACTTTATTTTAGGTAGGTTTGAAAACTTACTATCTGAAAAGAGATTTAGATATGACATTATAGATTCTGTATTAGGCCAAAAGGATTTAAATATCAGAGAAATGTACAATAAAGTTGTAAGTTTAGATGAAATGGCTAAAGACGAAGAAGATTTTGAAGAGATAACTACTAAGTATGTAAGGTTAGTAAATATATCCTCAAAAGCAGAAAAATCTGAAATAGACCAAAATTCGTTATTAGAAGAAGATATGGATGTATACCATACTTTATCAGAACTTGAACAAGTAGATAAGTTAATAAACCGAGGAAACTTGGCAGAAATTAGAGGAATTTTAGATCCTATAGTTGATAAATTCGATGAGTATTTAGATAATACACATGTAATGGTAGAAGACGAAAACTTAAAAGCTAATCGTTTAGCGATGGTTAAGAGTGTTGCAGATAGAATATTGAAAATATTTGATCCAAGAAAAATAGTGAGGTAGGTATGTATAATTTATTTACTGTATCAGATTCAACAGGCGAAACAGTTAACCAGATAGCAAATGCTATATTAATACAATTTCCTAATTTAGAATTTGTTAAAAAAAGATTTTCAAATATAAATACTATAGAGGCTTGTCAACAAGTATTTGATCACTTACCAGAAGGGAAAACTATCATTTTAGTTACTGTTGCTAAAGATGAAATAGCAACTGAACTAAAAGAGTTAGCTGAGGGTATAGATGAAGTTTTGCTTATTGATCTATTAGCAAATTCATTAAATCAAATTGAGCAATTTACAAATGAGAAAGCTACTAGAGAAGCAGGATTGATCAGAGTTTTAGACAATGAGTACTTTGACAAAATTGAAGCTATAGAATTTGCTATGAACTTTGATGATGGTAAAAACCCAGCTGGTTTTTTAGAAGCTGATGTAGTTTTATTAGGTGTATCACGTACATCAAAAACTCCCCTATCAGTGTATTTAGCCAACAAGTCTTATAAAGTGGCTAATTTACCTTTAGTTCCAGAGGTAAATATTCCTAAAGAAATCTACAAAGTAGATCCTAAAAAATTGATAGGACTTATTATAGATCCTGAAAAGCTAAATGAAATAAGAAATGAAAGACTAGCTACACTTGGTTTATCCCTAGACTCAACTTATGCTCAAAATGAAAGAATTCAAAAGGAATTAGATTATGCAAAAGAGTTGTTTGATGAACTAGGTTGTGTAGTTATTGATGTGTCCACTTCTACAATAGAAGAGACAGCAGCTAAGATTGTGGAACATATAGAAAACTAATATATAAAAACTTGTGAAAGATATATAAAGAAATAGAGGTTTTATGGGATATATACCAGAAAATCAAATAAACGATTTAAAAGATAGGCTTGATATAGTGTCTATTATTTCTGAATATGTAGAGTTGAAAAGGGCAGGATCCAGTTTTAAAGGATTGTGCCCGTTTCATCATGAAAAAACTCCTTCTTTTTCTGTTAGTCCAGAAAGAAATACCTTCCATTGTTTTGGTTGCCACGAGGGTGGAGATTCTATATCTTTTATAATGAAGATAGAAAATCTCAATTATATAGAAGCGGTTAAGTTTTTGGCTGACAAGATGGGAATTACCTTATCGGAAGAAAATTATTCTCATTCTAAAACTCAAAAACGTCAAAGAATGTATGAAATTAATTCTTTAGCTGCTAAGTATTATATGAAAAACTTGCTTACCCATGATTTTCCACAAAAATACATGGAAGATAGAGGGTTACAAAAGAAAATATTAAATAGGTTCTTTTTAGGTTACGCCAAGTCTGGACAGAACAGGCAAAATGATGACCTTATGCAATACCTATTATCTAAAAATGTTTCCAAAGAAGAAATGTTAGAACTAGGACTTTTAACTGAGTCTAATGGCAATGTTTATGACAGGTTTGTAGAAAGATTAATATTTCCAATATTAAATAATAAAAACCAAGTCATTGGATTTGGTGCAAGGACCCTAACTAATTCCAAGATTAAATATTTAAATTCTCCCGAGTCTGAAATATTCAAAAAAGGGGAAAATTTATACGGGGTAAATGTTATAAATAGGTCTAGAAATAGGACTAAAATATTATTGGTAGAAGGCTATATGGATGTGATTGGCCTTTACAACCAGGGGATTGATTATGCTGTAGCAAGTTTAGGCACAGCTCTAACTCCGTCTCAAGCTAATCTTGTTAAAAGGTATGGACACAATATTATAGTAGCTTATGACGGTGATGAAGCTGGTATAAAAGCGGCCTTGAAGGCTATTGACGTCTTTAAAAACATGGAAGTAAACTTAAGTATAATGGAGCTGCCAAAAGGTCAAGATCCAGATGAGTTTATTATTAATCATGGTAAAGAAGCCTTTCATGAACTAGAAGACCAGGCTGTAAGTCCTATAGATTTTAAATTACAAAAACTTTATGAAAAGTATCCAAAGAAATTAGATTTTATTAAAGAAATTATTGAATTTCTTGCCGATATTGAAGGAAATACTGTTAGGGACCTTTATACAGATAAGACTGCAAAGTTTATAGGAGTATCTACAGAATCCTTAAGACAAGATGTTGATATCAGAAGAAAAGAAATATTAGCCAAAGAAGAAAGAAAAAATTCTGTAAATAGTTACTTTAACAATGATTTTGGGTATAAAGACAATAAGTATAGAAATAGGCTTGTAAATCCGGTAAATCAAAAAGAAAACTTGACTAAATCTAGAGATATCAAATTAGAAAAAGAGTTGCTTATTATGTCAATGATGGATAAGCAAAAGTTCGATCTACTAAAAGAGCATTCAGATATCATAGAAAATGAAGAGGTCAAGGAATTTTATTACGAAATTAATATGACTTATGAAAGCTCTAATCAAGCAGATGAGCTTGTAAATTCAGATTTGTTTAAAAGTCTAGATTTACTAAAAGATTATGAAGAAGCAAAAGATAGTCCTAAAATAGACCAAATGGTTGAAGAATTAAGGGACAGGATATTGCGATATAAGTTGTTATTAAGAAAAAAAGAATTGGAAAAGCTTATTAAAAACAATTCAAAAGATGAGAGTGTTTATTTAGAATTAGCAGATATATTAAAGAAATTGACTTGAGGAGGCAATGTGAAAGATAAGGATATAGAGTTAGAAGATTTAAGACTGTCTATTTTAGAAGAGGCTAAATCGATAGCTGAAGATAATAATGACACTATTTTAATATCTCAGCTAGAGTCAATTGAAGGGTATTCTGAACTTGAAGAAGATGATGTAGATAAACTTAGGAAAGAATTAACCCAACTTGATATAGACTTGTTAAAAGACATGTATGAAGTTGAAGAAGATGATCCTGATGAAGTTGATTATGATTCTATAATGGATAATGATGATGACGATGAAGAAGAGGATGATGAAGAACTAGTTGATGAAAATATAAGTGAAATAAAGGGCGCCTTTGTTGATGATCCTGTTAAGATGTATTTAAAAGAAATTGGTAAATTAAATCTTCTTACAAAAGACGAAGAAATACAGTTAGCAAGGGAAATGGAAGAAGGAGATATAGCTTATAAGGCCATAAATAATCTTCCTTATACCTTAGATGAAGAGGTTGAATTATCTAAAAAACAAATTTATTTCGACCTAGCTAAAAATTTACTATATTCAAATTCTTTATTAGAAGATGGGGAAGAGATTCCAAAAGAAAAACTAGATGACCTTAAATTTGCTAAGGCTTTTAGAGACTTTACAAATAAGGAAGAAAAAGCGAGCGAAGAAGAAAATATAAGACTGCAAATTCTAAAAGCTCTTAATGACATGATCGTAAATAGGTTAGATAAAGATGAGCCTAGTTTAGATCAAGTGAATGACGTAAGAGTGACTGTTGAAATGATCAAATCTGTCTTGTTCGATTTATTAATTGATGAAAACCACGAGTTAGAATTAGATCAAGTTAATGTAAATAGTTATGAAGATATCTTCAATTATGTTTTAAGTAATAGAGATAGAATATTGAAGCTATCAAGATCTCTTTCAGACAAAACAGATTCTGATGATTATTACCATGAAGAATTTTCAGATTTAGGTATAAAACTTTATACAGATGCTGATGATTTATCTACTGAAAAGAAATATCAAATATTAAAATATTATGTATATTCTGACGTGCTTATTAGGGAAAAGTATGATAAGGACAGTAGGAAGTTAATGTTCTTCGAAGAAGAAGCTTATAGTATTTTAGATATAGGTTTAGAAAAGATATTTAATAGACTTGAAGGTGGAGAAAACCAAGCAGATATAAGCTTATCAGTAGATGAATATGAAACTATAAAAAGAATCTACGAAAAAGGTAAGTTAAATGAAAAGATGATTATCTCTGCAGAATTAGATGAAGCAGATATAAAATATCTTAAAAAACTAAATAGGACTGGTGAATTAGCGAAAGCGAAATTAGCTGAAACCAACTTAAGATTAGTTGTTTCTATTGCGAAAAAATACGTAGGTAGAGGGATGTCATTCCTAGACCTTATCCAAGAGGGGAACTTAGGTTTAATGAAGGCTGTAGAAAAGTTCGACTATAAGAGAGGTTTTAAGTTTTCAACTTATGCGACCTGGTGGATAAGACAAGCTATTACAAGGTCTATTGCTGACCAGGCACGTACAATCAGGATACCAGTTCATATGGTTGAAACTATAAATAAATTAGTTAGAACTCAAAGGCAACTAGTTCAAAAATTAGGACGTAACCCTACCAATGCTGAAATTGCTAAGGAAATGGGTATAGACGAAGAGAAAGTAAGAGAAGTAAGAAAAATTTCACAAGAGCCTGTGTCATTAGAAGCTCCAATAGGTGAAGAGGACGATTCACACTTAGGTGATTTTATAGAAGATGAAAGAGCCCTTGCTCCTGAACAAGCCGCAGACCAAACTATGCTAAGAGAGCATTTAGAAGAGATTTTATCAACCCTTTCTGAAAGAGAGAAAAGAGTTATAGAATTGAGATTTGGATTAATTGATGGTGTACCAAAAACCTTGGAAGATGTAGGTAAGGAATTTGATGTAACCAGAGAACGTATAAGACAAATCGAAGCTAAAGCTATTAGAAAACTTAGAAGACCTGGTAAGGGTGATAAGGTAAAAGACTTCTTAGAAGGATTTTAATATTTAGGAAAAAGCCGCAAGGCTTTTTTCTTTTTTAAATATTGTCTAGATATAATTTTAAGCTTATGATATAAGTATATATGGTATTAATTAAGCTGAGGATGAGGAGTTAAGAAATGAAAAGATTAGATAAAATAGTATCTTTTGTAGGAGAAAATAAAATAGTTGCAGATATTGGATCTGACCATGGTATAACAGCCATAAAAATTTATGAAGAAAAAAATCCTAAAAAGGTTATTGCTACAGATATTTCTGCTCCTTCCTTACAAAAACTAAAAGATAAGCTGAAACATTCTGGATATGAAATAGAAACAATAGTGACAGATGGATTGAAAAATCTGCCAATGGATATAGAAGAGGCTGTAATTTCTGGTATGGGAGCAAATCTGATAGTAAATATTTTAAGAGGCAACTTGGATTTATCAAGGTCTTTAGAAAAAATAATTACATCACCAAATAATTCCCTTGAATACTATAGAAGATGGTTGATGGATAATGGTTTTACAATAATAAATGATGAAAAAATAGAAGACGAGGGCGTCTTGTATGATGTAGTTGTTATCAAATATACTGGAGAAAATACTAGCTATAATAGTGAATATGAGTATATGTATGGAAAAGATAATTTAGCAAATAAAAACCCATACACTATAAAAGAAATTGAACAAGAGATAGCTAGGAATCATGGAATCCTGGAAAAGTTCTCTGGAATAGATTCAGCTAGGATTACTGATAGAATAGAAGAGTTAAAAGTTAAAAACCAAAAGCTGGAGGAATTATTGTGCGAATTAAAGAATTAATAAATAGATTTGAACAAGACTATCCATTAGAAACAAGCGAGGATTGGGATAATTCAGGTGTTCAAGTTGGTGATGTGAATCAAGAGCTTAAAAATGTAATGGTGACCCTAGAAATTACAGCAGAAGCCCTAACAAAAGCGGTTGAAGAAGATGTTAACCTCATAATATGCCACCATCCGCTTATATTTCCAACTATATCAAATATAGACAAGGATAATTTCAAAGGATCAAAGCTTATTAATGCTATTAAAAATAACATAGTTATATATGCTTCCCATTCTTCAACAGACATGGCTGGTTTTAATGAATATATCTTTAATAGGCTAGGTTTTCAATCTGAGGGAAAAATTTTATATACCAATGAATCAAAGACCTTGGCTTATGGAGATTTTGCAAACAAAGAGATTAGTTTAAGACCCTTGGTGGAACAAATAAAAGAAAACTTGGATTTGGATAATATTGTAGTATGGGGAGATAAAAACAAATTCAGTAAAATAGGACTAGTGACCGGATCAGGTATGAGTTTTATAGAAGATGTCAAAAAACTAGGAATTGATTTATTTATCACAGGAGACATTGGCCACCATGATGCTATGGATGCCATAGAGCAAGGTATTACTTTAATCGATATTTCCCATGAAGGGTCAGAAAAATTTTTCACATATTTTGTTGAAAGAATACTTGATGAAGAATTTGAAGACGGACAAATAAATGTAATTAAATACTATAATGAAGATAAATATTTAAGAAAAATAATGTAAAAATGTTATTATATAAGAGTAAGGGTGAGAGTTTACAAAAGTGAAGACTTTTGTGAGCTCTTTTTGTTTTTTAAAATGATTATTTTGATAAAAAAAGAGTGAAGAGAATTTTAGAATTTAGTTGAATAAGTTTTGAAATCAAAAATTGATAATAACACTTATGGAAATGGAAAAAGTGTAAGTATAAAATTCGAAAAGTGGATTTAAAACTTATTCAACCAAGAGCAAATAAGTTTTAAAATCGAAAATTGAAAATAGCACTTACGAAAATGCGAAAAGTATAAGTATAAAATTCGAAAAGTGGATTTAAAACTTATTCAACCAAGAGTAAATAAGTTTTAAAATCGAAAATTGAGAATAAAACTTACGAAAATGGGAAAAGTGTAAGTATAAAAGTTAAAAAGTGGATTTAAAACTTATTCAACCAAGAGCAAATAAGTTTTAAAATCGAAAATTGAAAATAGCACTTACAAAAATGTAAAAAGTGTAAGTGTAAAAGTTAAAAAGTTAATTTAAAACTTATTTATATAAATTTGAAAGATATTAAGGAGATAAAATGAAATTAATAGAAGAAAACTTAATGGAAATAAAAAATAATTTAGAAGAAAATATCAAAACAATTGAATCTAAACTAGATAAAAATAACAAGGATAAGATATGGGTATCCAAGATAAATGGAAAAAGTCGATTTTATCTTTTATCTAATGGCGAGAAAAGATATTTATCTGATAATGAAGAAGATAAAAAGAAGTTTCTTATTCAACAAGAATATTATAGAAAGTTAAATCTACATAGTAAAGTTCTATTAAAGAAAGTAAATTCTATATTAAAGTATTGTGATAAAAATAAAATATTTATTTTTCAAGAAAATTTTCATCCGGTGAAAGTAGAATATATTGAACCAATAAATAAAAGTTGGAGAGACTTAGTTGAAGAATGGTACAAAACACCATACATTCCTAATGCTTATAAAACTGAAAATTTAATTATTCCTACAAAATCGGGTGTTCAGGTTAGAAGTCGTATTGAAAAAATAATAGCAGATTATTTATACGACAATAATGTTAAGTTTAAGTATGAATGCTCCGTATTTATAAAAAAGACTAAACAGACTTTTTATCCAGATTTTATGGTGTTAAATCCAAAGACTGGAAAAATCTTATTAATAGAATATTTTGGATTGATGGATAATGAAGAGTATAGAAATGATGCCTATAAAAAAATAAAAACTTATGAGGATGAAGGATACTTGCATGGCATAGATTTTATTTATTTTTTCGAGTCGAATGCACATCCCTTAAATCTAAAAAATATTTTTGCCTACCTTGATTTATATATAATTAATCCTCAGAGAAAATTATTATAATTTCTATTTGTAACTAAGTAAATTTCTATATCAATTGAAAAGAATCCCATTTTAAGGTAAAATATATAGGCAAGTATGTCAGATAATCGCTAGATATAAATATCTAGAGGAAAGTCCGTGCACCACACAGCAGAATGCCAGATAACATCTGGTGGAGGTGACTCCAAGGAGAGTGCAACAGAGAGATACCGCCTGGTTTCCAGGTAAGGGTGGAAAGGCGAGGTAAGAGCTCACCAGCATATAGGTAACTATGTGGCTATGTAAACCCCATTCGGTGCAAGATCAAGATAGGATAAAAGTCCTGCAGCTGGCAGGGCCCGGTAGGTAGATTGCTTGAGTCTATAGGCGACTGTAGACCTAGATAGATGATTATCTAATACAGAACACGGCTTATAGACATGCTTGCTATAACTTAATCCAAAACGATTAGGAGTGAGTATGAAATTAAAAATGATGACAGAAAAATTCAAACCTGCCTATGCTACAGAAGGTTCAGCGGGTTTTGATTTATATTGTAACAATAAAGAACCAATAGTAGTAGGACCTAATGAAGTGGCCAAGGTTCCAACTGGGATAAGAGTTTCCATTCCAAAGGGATATTTTGGTGCTGTTTATCCAAGGTCTTCCACAGGTATTAAACATAGGATCACTTTAGCTAATACAGTGGGAATCATTGACTCAGACTACAGGGGTGATATACAGATATTTTTTGTAAATAATTCTGATGAACCTTATACTATAGAACATGGTGAAAGACTTGCTCAAATGGTTATCCAACCTTATGTAAAGGTGGATATAGAATTAGTTGACAGTCTGGATGAGACTGAAAGAGGAGAGGGTGGTATAGGTTCCACAGGAAAATAAAGCCAAGGATTAAATATATATTTAATCCTTTTTTTATAAGGGGAGAATATGTATACAATAGAAACGATTGATGATGGAATTAAAGTTTCTGGTTTAAAGGATTTTAATATCGAACACATTTTTGAATGCGGCCAAGCCTTTAATTGGGAAAAGACTGAAGATGATACTTATATTATAGTTGCTTACAACAAGGTTATAGAACTTGAAGAAAAAGATGATGACTTATATATTTACAATAGTAATGAAGAAGATTTTGTGAATATCTGGCACAAGTACTTTGATTTAGACAGGGATTATTCTGAAATTAAAAAAGAATTAGCCAAAACCAAGGCATATAGTCTAAATGAAAGTCTTCAAGAAGCCATGGACTTTGGTTATGGAATAAGAATTTTACAACAAGACCAATTTGAAATGATAGTATCATTCATAATATCAGCTAATAACCAAATACCAAGGATAAAGAAATCTATAAAAATCTTATCTGAAACATATGGAGACTTTATTCAGACTTATAAGGGGAATGATTACTATGCCTTCCCAAGGGCAGAAGTTTTAGCTAAAGCAGATCCTACAGAAATAAAAGAAGTAGCTAGAGTAGGATTTAGAAATCAAAGGATTGTAGATGCTGGACAAGCATTTTTAACTAGACCAGAAGATTTCTCTCAAGATTTATCAGATGAAAAGTTGGGTGAAAACTTGATTGAACTCAATGGAGTTGGGCCTAAGGTTAGGGATTGTATATTATTGTTTGGCTACAATAGACCAAATACCTTCCCAGTAGATGTATGGGTAAAAAGATTGATGGAGACCTTATATATAGGATATGAAATTCCTAATAAAAAGATTTTAGAAAAAGGAACTGAATTATTTGGTGACCTAAG